>CALXOI010000026.1 GCA_944389965.1 uncultured Treponema sp. | reverse complement strand
TACTGCAGTTCCATTTGCACCGCTATATCCCGGGCATCTGCAGTTTTACCATCCGCATCAAACGATTCTGCTGCCCGGTACAGGGCAGACGCAGCCTGATCCGTATCGAATGCCGCATACAGTTCCGCCGCTTTTAAAAACTGCCGGCCGGCTTCGGTAAAAGAACCGGCATTCCGGTTGAATTCTGCCGATAAACGGTTGATATCCGCAGCGGTTTTCCGTTCAGATTCCTGAACCGGTGTTACCGCAGCCAGTAGTTCCTGTACCAACGCAACCCCTTCTTCGGCATACACGGGAGAGGCCGCATACAGCATTGCCAGTTCAACACCAAGGACTCGTCCGGTTGCAGTAGAGCTTCCTCCCGCTTTTTTATATCCTGCCAAAGCTGCCACAACCGCCTCACCGGTACCGGCAGCAAGCTGTGTCAATTCCTGCGTTTTACCCGGTACACCGTCGGAAACAGCCTGTTCCGGATACAATTCCATCAAACACCGCGCTGTTTCCAATGCAGTAGCATATTCACCATTGTCCCGGTACAGCTGCAGCAAAGCCGACAGAGCACCGTACATAAAAGTACTGTCAGTATGATAAGTTACCAGTAAAGAAAACTGCAAAATCGCTTCATCAGTCCGGCCCAGTCTGGACAAGCTGTCCCCGTTAAAATATAGCGCCGCATCAGCATACATCCCTGCCGGATACATTTTACGGTACTCGCTGAATCTTTGGGCAGCGGATTCATACTGTCCGGAAGCATAAAAAATTTCCCCCCGCCGGAATGCAGCCGTTTCTGCTGCCGGGTCATCAGAAAAAAGACGGCATATTTGTTCATAGTATGAATCAGCATTTTCAAGCTGATGTTTTTTTACATATAAATCTGCCAGCTGTAAACGGCATTGCAACCCAAATTGATCCTGCCGCCGGCAATAAGGTTCCAGTAATTCAATCCCCCGGTCATACAAAGCCGCATCAGAAAAAATACCAGCCGCAAGCATTACTGAATTTTCTTGTTCACGGGAATTCGGCGCTGTTCTGACCAAAGTACCGGCAATCTGTACTGCATTATCCAACCATACAGTCTCTGAATCCGGTTGCTGCTGGTATAACTGAAGCGCACAAGATGCAGCTGTTTTTAATGCACTCCGGGTATAAGGATGCGCAGGCATATCCGCAGCAAATTCATATAACAGTGTATACGCCTCTGCATAATTTTCCAAACGGTACCGGGCTATGCCGGAATAATACCGGACATAAGATAAAAAGGCAAAATCTTTTTGGCTCTGACAAAGTTCCGCCAGCTTTTCCACACGGTTCCAATCCCCGGTACCGGCAGCAGCCAGCATTTCAATATAGGATGCTTCAATACCGGTCACAGAAGAAGCTGCTGTAAGCGCAGATTCCATGTCACCAGTCAGCAGCAGCGCTTTTGCATAATTGAGGATTCCAGCGTCTGTCAGCACTCCGTCCCCGGCAAACCGGTTAAAATACTCCAGTGCCATATCCTGCTGTCCGGATAAAAACAAAGCATTAGCATACAGGGTTGCAGCGGCACAGAACAGTTGTTCCGGCAACAATGACGGCTGTCCGTTAAACACATTGAACTGCAATAAATCTACAACACCGGTATAATCCCCTACCCTCATACCGATCATACTGTACCAATAAGCGGCTTCGGCAGTATTGCCGGAAATTATTCCAGTGCCACCCGGGTTGGTAGCAGTCCCGGAAGGAACAGCTCTATCAGATGGATCGGTTCCGACTGTTCCAGTCCGGTTAAAAAAAGATTCATAGCGTTGCAAAATCCAATGCTCACCGTTTAAAGGCAGCTGTGCAATCACTGCATACCGGAGTAATTGTGTTTCAAGATCTTCAGCAGGAATTTCCGTTTCCGGAATCCCGTTCCTCAGCAGATTGTATGCAGAAGCCGCAGCTTCGCCGGTACTACCGTTGTCAAGAAAGAAGATTTCTGCAAGATACTGGCTATTGGTACGGGACAACTGCTCATATAAATCTGACATATCCGCACCGGTACTGATATTTGACAGCAAGCCCTGGGATAAACGAAAATTTTCTGCAGCAACCGTCCGTTGGCCGGCGGTAAAAAAATCAATACCCTGCCGCGTCCTGAATTCGGCAAGCAGCAGCGGATATTCCTGCAACCGGGCCGAAGCCTGTTCCAGCAGTTCTGCCCGGTCTGCTCCGGCAACATACTCTGCCAAATTCCATGCAGCCTGCAGAGCCTGTACTGCAAACTGTGCCCCGCCTTCCACCACCAGCCGGGAATACAACCTGTACGCCTCCGCATACAATCCCTGCTGTTTATATGCTGCCGCTGTATATAAAGCTGCAACATCATACACAGCAGAAGCCACAGCAGCATGGGAACCTTCAAGTACAGAAAAAGCAGTAATACACCGGTCTGCATTCCCCGACGCAGTGTAGGATTCAAAGAGCAATTGTGTTACCATATCTCTGTTCTCAGCAGATAACGGCACACTCCATAAATACTCCAGCACCGGGATTGACTGACCGGGGAAACCTGCCTTTAAACATGACCGGGCACCGTATAATAATGCATCCAGATACAACCCACGGGTATCTGCATCAACTGCATCAGCTTCAGCACGACGAAGGTATGAACCTGCGTCTGCAAAATAATCTGCTGCAGCTGCATAATTCCCTGTATCCCAGGAAATGCGGCCGAGCCAATATACGGCAGTACCCTTCAGCAAACAGTCTTTCCGGGATTGTTCCGATAAACCGGAAAAACCGGCGATAAGCTGCACTGCTGCATTTTCCGGTTGGCACAAATAATACAAAGCTTCACCGGTATACACCTGAACCTCAGGAGTTAAAACAGAGCGGGGAAATGACTCAAGAAAAGTTTCGGCATACTTTACCACCCCCGGATAAAAACCCGCATTTCTTGTTTCATATACCCGTTTGTACAATTCAGTATGAGATTTCTCCAATGAAGCCGGCTGTGCAGACAGCAACGGCAAACAACCACACATCAGCAACACAGACAGAATCTTCAAAAAGAACAGGATTTTTTTTTGAAACATTTTCTTCCTCATAACCTGTGGTGCAAAGCCCTCGCCACAGGAGATTTATTCGTTATATAAAACACTCATCATTGGGGAAAGAAACGTTCCGATGCGTTGATTCTTTCTAAATGTACATATGAACCTTCATATTTTTTCATAAAATCATCCAGTGTTAATTCTTTACCGTTTTCAAATACAACCACATTAAATTTTCCGGTGGAATCAAAATATGGAAAAAAAGCAGCACTTTCAGTGAAAAAATGAACTTCCGGTTCATCCGGTCTGGAACTATCTGTCTGCCGGATTGCCCCCAGATAAAAACGTCCCGGCTCAGAAACAGCCAGAACATACAACAAAGGTTTTAGCGTATCAATTCTGTATCCTGTATTTTTCAGGTATCCAAGGGAATTAACCCACCCTCCGCTCCCCTGTTCAGATGCGAACGGTTCGAGTACCACATCGCAACCGGAATTATAATAGTAGTAATTTCTACCGGAGAATACTGACAGCGCGGCAGCAGCAAGGTTGCGTGTCCAGTCAAGAGAAAAAGTTAAATTATATGTATTGGATGCTACATCAGAAAAACTTCCGGAACGGAATTCCAACGTGGGCATCATGAGCGGTTCAATCTTCGTATAACTTCCCGCCAAAGGAATGACGAGTCCGTCGACAATCCATTTTAAAAATCCGGCGGAAGAAAAAGACAATCCGTCCACATCCAATACTTCATCATTAACAGTCCGGGATTTTCCAGTAGAAATGAACACCGGATTACCATCTTCATTATAAGCGGCATCATCAGCATCAAAAAAACGGGGCAGGTTTTCCCGGACAACCGCTATCATCTGCAAAACCGGATGATACAAGCCGGGAACAATATCAGTATATTCCCAAGGCAATGTGTTGCCGGTCAGTGATTGGATTTCTGAAAAAGAAGCTGAATACATTCGCTCGAAAGGAACTCCGACCGGAACCCCTTTAGCCG
This sequence comes from uncultured Treponema sp., assembly GCA_944389965.1. Taxonomy (GTDB): domain Bacteria; phylum Spirochaetota; class Spirochaetia; order Treponematales; family Treponemataceae; genus Treponema_F. Next base: position 19,446 of record CALXOI010000026.1, on the reverse strand, counting down.
CATATGCTCCGAACAGAATAAAATCTGCCAGTGTCTTTGTACCGGACGGCCGGAACCGGATATATACATCCGAATCTCCGGCAAAATAGTACCGCACTTGGAGCGGATTACCGGAGTTTCTGTCACGATATAAAACCCAGCTTCCGGGTATATCAGCGGGATACACATCAAGGGCGGTAGTATATTTTCCTGATTCAGCATAGACATCAACCTGAAGTTTTTCCCGGGGTGCAACAATAACTATCAAATCAGAATTAGTTTCTTCAACCCGAACTTGAAAAACAGTCCCAATATTGTTTGCATGAAGCTCCGTTGTCCGTGCCCTGACTTCGTCCACCGGAGCAGTAAACCACGTATCCACCAGTTTTTTTCTGATTTCAGACGAATCGGGGATTCCCTGCCGGTTATAACCGGCAAAACAAGGAACAACCGAATTCAGCAGCACCAGCAATCCGGCAAACAAAAAATGTTTTTTTATCATAAATCCTCCCACATTTTACATCAGCAGCCGTCAGCCTATTTCGGCTCGTCAGGGTTCCTGCCTTCCGGTGCATTTGACAACAACAATTTTAACCGATTCAACTGGTTAACTTCACTGGCGCCTGGATCATAATCAATCGCAGCAATATTTGCTCCGGGGAACCGCAACCGCAATTCCTTTATCATGCCTTTACCAGTTACATGGTTCGGCAGGCAGGCAAACGGTTGCACACAAGCGATGCTCGGCACACCGGACTCTATCAGTTCAACCATTTCTGCTGTCAAAAACCAGCCTTCACCGGTAATATTTCCCAGCTGCACAATATCGTTCACACCTTTCATCAAATCATATATTGAAGACGGCGGATCAAACCGGCGGCTGGCTGCAAGGATTTTTTTCATTTTGCGGCGGTATAATTCCAGAACCCATACCAGAATCCGTGCGTTCCGCTCTGTTTTTTTGGGAAATGCCAGCTGACGGTGACGAAAAATACCGGTTGAAAATGTATAAAACAGGAAATCAGCCAGATCCGGCATAACACATTCCGCCCCTTCCCGTTCAATAACCCTGCAGATATCGTTGTTTGCAGTAGGATGGAATTTTACCAGAATTTCTCCGACAACACCTACCCGCGGTTTGCGGACCGGCAGCAATGGCAGTGAATCAAAATCAGAAACAATTCCTTTCAGCAATTTATGATATTTTCTTATTGACAAAGACTTTAACTGTTCCTGAGCCCGCAGGTTCCATTTTTCATACAGAGCGTCGGCTGATCCTGCTTCAGCTTCATAAGGGCGAACCCGGTAGAGAACCCGCATAAGCACATCACCAGTCATGACCGCCATCAGCGCCCGGTGGATTAGTGCCGGAGTAATTTTAAAACCGGGGTTTGATTCCATTCCCTGGGCATTCAATGAAATAACGGGGATATGAGACCACCCCGCATCAGCCAGTGCCCGGCGGATAAAGCCGATATAGTTGGTTGCCCGGCACCCACCGCCGGTCTGTGTTATCATCAGGCTGACATGATCCAAATCGTACCGTCCGGACTTGAGGGCAGCAATCATCTGACCGGCTACAAGTATGGATGGATAACAGGCATCATTGTTTACATACTGGAGCCCGGTTTCCACTGCCAATGTATCTACTTCCGGCAGGATTACCAAATTAAACCCGGAATATTCAAACGCTTTTTGCAGCAGCCGGAAATGAATCGGTGACATTTGGGGTGCCAGAATCGTATGGGTTTTCTTCATCTCTTTGGTAAAAACCTGTCGTTTATATGCGGCGGATACAACCGTTTTCTGTTGCCGGCGGCGCTCCCGTTCCCGGGCAGCCGCAATCAAACTTCTGATACGGATACGTACAGCACCAAGATTTGACCCTTCATCAATTTTTATCAGTGTATACATTCTTGACCGGGAACGCATAATTTCATCCACCTGGTCGGCAGTAACCGCATCCAGACCGCAACCGAAACTCGTCAGCTGGACAAGCTCCAGACTGGGAAAATCCGCAGTAAAAGCAGCTGCCCGGTACAAACGGTTGTGGTACGTCCACTGATCGACAATCCGCAATGGACGTTCTATGCTTCCTAAGTGAGCAATCGAATCTTCCGTAAACACGGCCAATCCCAATCCCGCAATAAGTTCCGGGATACCATGATTAATTTCCGGATCCAAGTGATATGGGCGACCCGCAAGTACAATTCCGTTGGCACCCCGGCGGATAATTTCTTCCAATGCTTCTTCCCCTGCATTGGATACATCCTTACGGAACTGTTCCTGCTCTTTCCATGCAACATCAACAGCCCGGGCTACTTCTTCTTCAGAAAGGGAAAACCTTGCCCCTAATTCTTCATAGAGCCGTTCCGCCAGCCGTTTTTTATCATAAATAGGAAGGAACGGATTCATAAACAGCACAGAATCATCCCGGCGGAGCTCTTCCACATTATTTCTGAGCACTTCAGGATAACTGGTAACAATAGGGCAGTTATAGTGGTTCCCGGCACCCGGATCTTCTGTAATTTCATAAGGAGCACATGGATAGAAAATGAATTTTACACCGTCTTTTAACAATGCGGTCACATGCCCATGGGCGATTTTTCCGGGGTAACATACCGATTCGGACGGAATTGTTTCCAGTCCAAGTTCATACACACTGTGACTTGAACGGGGAGAAAGCCGAACCCGGAATCCCAGTTCTGTAAAAAAAGTAAACCACAACGGGTAATTTTCATACATATTCAAGACACGGGGAATACCCACATCCCCCCGAGGCGCATCAGCGGCTTTTAACGGTTTATAATGATTGAATAACCGCTTGTATTTCCAACTGAACAGGTTTGGCAGCGGTCGCTGGTCTCCACCATATCCGGTATCGCTGCCGGAATCCGTATTCCGGGCATTGCTGGCATCAATTACGTTACCGGAATCTCCCAGTTCTGCACCCCGCTCACACCGGTTACCGGTAACAAAACGGCGGGAAGTACGGGAACTACCCGATCCTGAAGAAAATGTATTTATAGTTAGCAGACAATTATTGGAACATTTGCCACAACGGCGGGATTCCAGTTCCACACTGAACGATTCCAGCTGTTCCAGCGTTGAAATACCGGAATGGATTTCCGGCGGTACAAATGTTGCCACGTCATCACCGACACCCGGACGGATTAAATCCCGCCATTGATCCAACGCAATCAATGCAGCTCCGTATGCTCCCATCAATCCCGCTACATCCGGGCGGAATACATTCACACCTGCAATTTTTTCAAACGCACGGAGTACAGCATCATTATTGAATGTTCCGCCCTGTACTACAACCTTAGAACCGATTTCCGACGCTTTGCGTAGTTTAATTACTTTGAACAGGGCATTTTTAATAACAGAGTAAGATAACCCTGCAGAAATATCCGCGACCGTTGCCCCTTCTTTCTGGGCCTGTTTAACCCGGCTGTTCATAAATACAGTACAGCGGCTGCCTAAATCAACCGGTCGTTCCGCCAGCAGAGCCTTTTTGCTGAAATCCCGTACATCCATTCCCAGTGACCGGGCAAAATTATCCAAAAAACTGCCGCAACCGGACGAGCAGGCTTCGTTCAATTGAATGGATGTAATTGCTCCATCTTTCATACGCAGACATTTCATATCCTGTCCGCCGATGTCCAGCAGGAACTCTACTCCGGGAACAAAAAAATCTGCAGCACGGTAATGGGCAATTGTCTCGACCTCACCGGAATCGACTCCCAATGCTGCTTGAAACAACGCTTCACCGTAACCGGTGGAAACCGACCGGGCGATATACACGGATTTAGGTAGCTGGCGGTATAAATCCTTTAAAACTTTTACAGCCAGTTCCACCGGGTTTCCTGCATTTACATCATAAAAACGCCACAGAATACGTCCCTCTGTGTCAATCAAAACAGCTTTTGTTGTAGTGGAACCGGAATCAAGTCCAAGAAAGACGGGACCGGTTGCTGACGAAAGTTCAGCAGAAGCAGCCATTTCTGCTGCATGACGCCGGTGAAATTCCTCCAGTTCCGATTCGTTTTTGAACAGCGGTTCCAGCCGCTGCACCTCATTCATTTCTGCATCGACAAGAGTTTTCAGACTATCACGGAATGCTCCCAGCCGAGGGAACGCAGCGTTTTCTCCTGGGGCGCGGACACAGGAAAATGACCTTTCGGCAGAAAATGCTGCACCAGCAGCAACAAACAACTGGGAATTTTCAGGTACAATCGTACATTCAGGGGTAAGTTTCAGTGTTTCAATAAAACGGTACCGCAACTGATCAAGGAAATGGAGCGGGCCACCTAAAAAGGCCACGTGCCCCCTGATGGGCTTACCGCAAGCAAGTCCTGAAATTGTCTGGCTGACTACAGCCTGAAAAATACTAGCAGCAATATCTTCCCTGCGGGCACCTTCATTGATCAGCGGCTGCACGTCGGTTTTTGCAAATACACCGCACCGGGCAGCGATAGGATAAATTGTCTCTGCACCTTTTGCAAGTTCGTTCAATCCCGGGGCATCCGTTTCCAGCAGCGCCGCCATCTGGTCAATAAACGCTCCGGTTCCCCCGGCACAGGTTCCGTTCATCCGCTGTTCAACCCCGCCGGAAAAATACGTAATTTTCGCATCTTCGCCGCCAAGCTCAATGGCAACATCTGTCTGTGGAATCAGCTTCTGCACTGCGGTTGTCGCTGCAACAACTTCCTGTATAAACGGAATGGACAGCCACTGGGAAACAGCAAAACCGCCCGATCCGGTTACTTTTATACTCAACGGCTGGGCATCTCCGGCCGGAAGTTCTTTTTCCAGCTGGTTTAACGCTTTTTCTACAACCGCAATAATGGTACTGCGGATGTCTGCAAGATGGCGCTGGTAATCCGCATATAAAATCTTATCATCATCAGATAAAGCTACAAATTTAACTGTTGTTGAACCTACATCTATTCCAATCCGCAGGGGCGGCACGGCAGAACGAAGAACAGCTGTTCCTTGGTTGCTTCTCACATCAATCATTCAGTCACACCTTCTTATACTAAACACCTTTCCGGCAAAAAGATTTCTTTGCCGCAGGTGCGCAACAGAAAAAACGTACGGGAACATTTTACATAGATTGCATAATTTTAGCAACATCGGTATCATATAGATATGAAGATTTCAGGCAAAAAATCCCTGCTTGCCGCCGGTGCCCGGCTATCCATACTGACCCTTGTTTCCAGAATCCTCGGGCTCGTCAGAGAATCCACAAAAGCTGCTTTTTTAGGAACAACAGCTCTGGCTGACGCATTCGGTATCGCATTCATGATACCAAACCTGTTCCGCCGGTTATTTGCAGAAAACAGTATTTCTGTTGCTTTTATCCCCACTTTTAAAGCATATCTGGAGACATCCGGAACGCCGGAAGGCAAATCTGAAACCCAAGCTTTCATCAATGCAACCTGCACATTAGTTTCATTCCTTACCGTTATGGTAGTCATACTGGGAATCTGTCTGACGCCGTTTATTATCCCGTTCTTTTACAAAGATGCAGGGGAGTCCATTCTGAAAGAAACGACCCTGCTGACCAGAATTATGTTTCCGTATCTGTTTGTCATTTCAGTTGCGGCTTTTTTTCAGGGAATTTTGAACGGATTAAAAATATTCTCACCGTCCGGTTTTACTCCGATACTGTTCAATTTAATTGTCATCGGTTCCACATATCTGCTGTCCCCGTTTACGGCAAATCCGGCCCGGGCGATGGCAATTGGTGTGTTGGGGGGAGGAATTGTTCAGGCATTGTTCCAACTCCCCTTCATTCTAAAAAATAACTGGAAAATTTCTTTTTCCAGCCTGAAAGCAGCCTTTACAAATCCGGGAACACGGAAAGTTATCCGGCTCATCGGTCCGACAATCATCGGTATGGCTGCATACCAGTTGAATGATGTTGTTTCTACCGCCCTTGCGGGAAACGCAGGAACCGGAGTTGTTGCAAGCCTGCAATATTCCCTACGGCTCCAGGAACTGATTCTGGGAATTTTTGCCGTATCAATTGGAACCGTCATTTTACCGGATCTGTCGGGGCTGGCAAAGCAACAGAAATGGGAGCAATTCAATACCATGCTGATACAAGCTGTGCGGATTATCGCATTAATCACCATTCCAATTACATTTTTTTCCTTAATAACCGGCAGCCATATTATTTCTCTGGTATATAAATCAAATAACTTTACCGATGAATCTGTTCAGCTGACGTTGGAAGCATTCAACTGTCACATTGCAGGTTTGCTTTTTATCGCAGTCAACCGGATTATTTCTCCGGCATTTTACGCCCAAGGCAACACAAAATCACCGACACTGGCAGGAATCATCGGATTTGCGATAAACATTATATGTGCACTGATTCTTGTCACACCGTTTGCCGGAGGCGGGATCGCATTGGCACTGACTATCGCAAGCGCTGCCAATACAATTTTTTTGTTCATTTTCCTGGCAAAAACAGGAACCGTTGCCGTCAACCGAATTGCAGTGGACATGATACTGTATGCGGTAAAAATGATTCTGTTTTCGCTTGTTGCATCCCTGCCGGTGTATCTGCTTCAGGATAAGCTGTTTTCATTATTCGCAGGACACAATCGGATTGTTGCAGAAGGCATACCGTTAATTCTGAACGCCAGCATATTTGCCCTAGTAGGAATTCTGTTACTGGTGCTTTTCCGAGACCCGGTGGCAGCAGTGGCTATGGGAAAACTGCGGAAATCCGATAACTAATAAATAATACGGAGATTTTTACCATGCAAAGTAAAATTACAAATAAAGACGCATTGTATGCAACAGCTTGTATAACCCGGCAGAAAAATTTTGCCCGTTTTCTTCAGGAGCAACATATTGCTGCCGCAATATTTGAAGATACAGAAGACCGGAGGGATCCTTCTGTACGATATTTTACCGGACATCCGTCTGATGCACTATTTATTATCACCGCAAAAGGGGATACCGTGCTATGTCCATGGGACGAACATCTGGCACAGGTATCTGCTGTTGTCCATAAAATTGTACCGCTTACAAAATTTTCCCGTAACCCGATAGCGGCAGCACAGGTATTGCTTCAAAAAATGAATGTTACTGACGGCAGCAGAATTGATATTTCCCCGTCGATGCCCTATCCGCAGTTTCTTCGATACGTGGATGCACTGGCACCATATCATGTTCTGTGCCGGGAAAATGGAAGCCACGAAGAAGCTGTCCGCATGCGAACCGGAAAGGATGCCTATGAACTGCAGTGTATCCGGGAAGCAGCTGCTATTACAGATACATTGATAAATGAGCTGGAAACAGAATGCCGTAACGGAACCATACATACAGAAACAGATGCCGCGCTTCTGATAGAACGCCGGTGCCGGGAGTTGGGCTGTGAAGGAACCGGATTTACTACACTGGCAGCCGGATCACAGCGAAGTTATGCCATACACTGCTTTCCTCCATATACAGCTGGAGAATTTCCGGCGGAAGGACTGTCATTAATAGATTTCGGGGTGATAAAAAATGGATACACCAGTGACGTTACCCTGACATTTGCAAAGGGAACATTGTCTCACGACCAGGAACATCAACTGGATTTGGTACAACAGGCATACGATGCAGCCTTGGAGCTGTACAATCCCGGCATTCCGGTACAATCAGCAGCGGCAAAAGCAGATGCGGTATTTTCAAAGGCGAAACGGGTAATGCCCCATTCTTTGGGACACGGAATTGGATTGGAAGCCCATGAATCCCCAGTTATAAAACCGTCCATATCCAGAGATGTTGTTTTTACGCCGGGAATGGTAGTTACACTAGAACCTGGATTATACCACCCCGTTGCGGGAGGATGCCGGTTGGAAAACGATATACTGATAACAGAAGCGGGCCATGAAGTTCTAACTCATTCAAGAATTATCAGATTATAACTACCTGTCCACCACATACTGATATTCCAGTGATTTACCGCTGTATTCCTGCAAGCTGTTCTAATATCTGAGTAACAGCCGTATCCAGTGCCGTCGCCATATTTTTATCCGGCAACGCATGAATATATTGCCGCATAATACTGAACACTCTTCCGGCGAATGCAGCGTTATCAAATTTTTCTACAATATCGTAGCGTCCTTCAGGAATATCCACGATACCTGTTTTCCGCAGATATTCTGAAACAGCCAGTAATCCATCCCGTCCATCCAATTGGTCAATAATAAAATCCATCTGCAACCGGTTCCGGCCCGTTGCAAAAGATTCTTTTTGCAACGGAGGCAAAAATTGACATAAGTCCCGCATTTTATGAAACAATGCCGACATGGTTTCATGTCCGCCTGTTGCAGCCTTTTTCCAGACGGTACCGGATGGTTCAGACCGGACTGTGTCTTTTTCCAAAGGAGGTTCTGTCTGCAACATTTCATTTACTGGTTGCTGCTGTTCTTTTTCAATAAATCCGGTATCCGGTGCATCCAAAGGCTGCGAAATGTCAACTGATTCCGTCCCCAAATTCTGCAAAGTATCCGTAACATTACCGTTATCAGAATATTGTTCCGGTACCGGCTCCTGGTTTTCCGGTTCAGGTATATTCCATCCCTGAAGTGCAGCATTTGCAGTACTGGCAGTATCCTTTTTCGGTACAGGAGACAACGGTTCTGGCCTTTCAGGAACCGGCGGGACTGCCACAGATTCGTCACCAAATGACGGAAACCCGTTTTCGTCTTCAAATTTCAAACTGTGAACCGGAGCCGGAACAGGAGATTCTACCGGACTGCGCCCCATCCGATACAGTGGTTCATAATCTTTTGGCGAACCATCATCAGAAAGGGTTTGAAGAGATGGAATTCTCATGTTTTCAACTTCAAAATCTTCAGTCTTCATCTCTAAAGGATCATATGTTTCTTTAACACAATCCGGAGACTCCTCCATTGCGTCCAGAGAGAATATCATAGTATCTGTATCGGAAAAAGCAACATCTCCAACTGTTTTTTCATAGTCTCCGGACGGGGAGTCAAAATCCACAGAATCAGTACCGGAAGCAATCCCCATCTCCGGTTTTATACCGGTGTCCAATACTCCAGTTATTTCCTGTTGGTCAAATGTTCCGACATCAGAAAGGGCAGTCTCCCTTTCCGGTGCTCTGGCTGTATCTAAATCATCAACTGTTTCAGATATTTTGGCTGCCTGTTTGTTTCGCTCAACAGCCGCTTTGAGCACTCCGTTATGTATATCATTTTCAAGTGCCTGCTGGTAAAACCGTAACGCATCATGATATTGCTTCAATAATTCGTAGCAGGATGCCAGCATCGTCAACGCATTCACATCATCAGGCATATGTTCCAGATATTTTTTTATGTAAAACTCAGCTTGATTCAAATCCCCCGTCTGCTTAAACCGGAGCGCAACTGGAAGATAATGGCGGATATATCCTGGAAAAGACTTTTCAATACGCTTCAGACATTGATTTAATCGGGAAAAATCACCGGTACAAATATAGTATTCTGCAAGTACTGTCAGTACAGCTACGGTCTGTCTGCCGGATGAAATGAATTTCCTGATTTCTTCGGCAGCACCATGATAATTCCGGTTATTCAACAGAATCCTGATATATTGAAGCCGGGACTCCTCGTCTTTACAGAAGTTTTCCGGGAGCCGTTCCAAAACCTGAATAGATTTTTCGATTTTTCCATTCCGGCTATATACATCGGCAAGCCCCAGCAGGGCTTTTGAATCTTCTGCATTGTGGTTAAGAACCGTTTTGAAATATGAAGCCGCATCGTCAAAATCACCGCGCTGCAACTGGAGCGTTCCCATGGTACTCTGCAGGCCGCTGTCTTCCGGCGATACATGCAACCCCTGCTGAAGCACGTCGTATGCCTGGGCAATCCGGTTCCGGGAAATAAGAAACAATGCAAATCCGTTTATGGCATCGCTCCAGCCCGGCTTGGCACGGAGTGCTGCTTCATACTCCTGTACAGCTTCTTCATCCCTGCCCAGAAGGCTTAATTCCCGCGCAAGATTATAATGGAGAACCGGATGGTTTGAATCCATCTGCAGACCCCGTCTGTACACGGAAACAGCCTCGGAAGATTTTCCCAGTGCAGCATAAATACGCCCCAGATGATTATATGCAAGAATATCACCGGGATTTGTATCAATAACTGTAGAAAAACAATCCAATGCTTCCTGGTAGTTTCCCATAAGGTTGTATGTTGATCCTAAGTTATAATATATCTGCATATCCCCGGGATTGATGCGCAGCGCTTTATCCAATACGGCGACAGAATCCGTATACCGGTGCAGATGCCGATAAATTCCGCCTAAATGCAGCAATGATTTGTAATCATCCGGATTTGCTGCCAGAATCCGTTCATATTCGATACGGGCAGATTCATATTGTCCGCACCGGGCATACATTGCTGCAAGTTCATGAAGCAAATCAATATTTTCGGGGTGTTTTTTCAGAAGATTTTTATATAGGCGTTCTGCAAGTACAAAATCCCGCGATAAAACCGCTGCCCGGGCCCGGCTGCGGCTTAAATCCGGAGACAATGACTCTGTGGGATACATATAAAACCTCTCTTAATTATTCTGAATCAAGGGGCGGGCATACACTTCTGCAGATAAATTTCCCCTTTGTCCGTTTTTATTTTCAGACGCCACAGCAAAATAATAAATCCTGCCGTTCTGCAGTCCGCTGATTTTCACAGATGTTACATTTCCTACTGCCACCGGAGACATACCTTCCACCGCAAACCGCCCCAGATATTCACCGGGACGTTCCCCGTAATACACATAATACCCGGCAACATCATCGATAGATGCAGACCAACTGAGTTCCACATACCCGTTTCCGGCACGGGCGTTTACAGCAAAAGGTGGCAGCGGAGGATCAACTTCGCGGTACACAACAGCAATACGGGTAACTGACGGAGTATATACACCGGCGCCATCAGGATACAAATGCGCTGCAACCTGAAAATATTTTCCCGTTATTCCGGAACAGTCGGTTCCCGGTTCAACAGGAATCCATGCAGGAAAAGTATCCGTCCATTCATAAAAATTATCACCGGCACGGACGAATAACTGTACTGCTGTCTGTAACGGCTGATTTATCTCTGCTTCAATACGAACCAACTCGCTTCCGGCAGCAACCTGCAGGGGCTGTGATTCTATCCGGCCACCCTGAACCGGATAACGGGAAAAATCTTTTCCCTGGAGAACCGTCCGGTACGTTTGTTCTTCTACCAGCCGGCTGTCCTGAAGGATTCTGAAATCATCCAAAAGACCGGTATATTGGGGACAAACTTCCACTTCAGACGGGACACCCAGCATTACCGGACAGATGCGTCCGCCCTCCTGGTTATTCCGGGTTACATACAGCAAATCTTCAGTCATACCGTTCACCTGATACTCCAGAAGACCGGTATCTACAGAATAAATCAACGCATGATGGGACCATTTACCGGGAATCAGCGTCTGAATACCTTTCAACACAACTTCGCCATTCTGTCCGGTATATCCGGAAAAGATATTCGTCAAATTCCATACCATCCGGTTTGCATCAAAAGTTGCAGAAATCATCTGATACAATGGATAACCGTCTGCATTACGGCTGGAACTCCAGTTCAAAATCATTTCACCATTTTCCACTTGGGACGGACACAGCCAAAATTCCATGACAAATGAACCAGACCAGTTTTCTGTGCCGAACATCGTCCCTTTCTGGCCCCGCAAGACCAGTCCGGTGCCGCCGGGAAATGCAGCTGCCGTCTGCCCCATCATTGCCGCTGACGAAAACCTGCTGTCTCCGGCATCAACCGTATACCGTCCTGTACCATCAGTAAACTGACTGCCTTCAAAAGACAACAGCATATCAGTTGTATTGGTAATGCGCCGGGCATCTGTTGCCAGTTGAAGGGATGTATACCCGAACCGTCCGGTTCCCGTCGTAATTCCATCCTGTACCGACAATGCCGGCCAACCGGATGCCCCGCCAAGTTCAATTACTTTTTCTGCAGGAAAAGCGGGAAGAACAGTGAAAAGCAGTAGACAAACTGCCATAAAAAGAGGTATGAGTTTTTTAAAGGTTCCATGTATCATGAAACAGAATGAGTTAACGCGAAAACAACTGCACGACACAGCGCTCAAAGCTCCTTCATCCAGCGGTGTCTATTTCTGGAAAGACGAAAACGGCACCGTTATATATGTAGGAAAAGCAAAAAATTTAAAAAACCGCCTTTCCTCTTATTTTTCCGGCCGTAAAGACATCAAAACACAAATTCTGGTGTCACGGGCTGTTTCTATTGAATATATCACAACCGCGAATGAATATGAAGCCTTTATCCTTGAAAACAATATGATAAAGGAACATTCTCCCCGGTATAACATCAATTTGAAAGACGGGAAATCCTATCCGGTACTCCGTATTACAAATGAACCGTTTCCCCGGCTCTACAAGACACGGAGTATGCAACAGGACGGTTCCCGGTATTTCGGGCCATATCCCGATGTCGGTGCACTGGATACATTCATAGAAACCCTGCTCCGGCTGTATCCGTTACGCCACTGTAAACGCTTCCATAAGCGAACAACGCCTTGTATGTACTACCATATCGGAAGATGTCAGGCACCTTGCTGTGGAAAAATTTCCCCGGAAACCTATACCGAATATATCGACGAAATTACCGAAATTCTTGAGGGTACCGGAAAAAGCGCGGAAACAAACCTGCGGAACCAGATGGAACAGGCAGCAAAAGAACTGAAATTTGAAAAAGCAGCCCGGCTCAGGGACGGAATCAACGCCCTGAGAATACTGAAATCCCAGAATGTAGTGGAAGATTTTAACCCTGAAGACCGGGATTATATCGCTTATTATGACGAAGGAGAATTAGTCAGTTTTACCGTAATGAAAATGCGGGGAGGAAAACTGCTGGGCAGGGATAACTACCGGACAATGTGTTTGAATGAAACAGAAGAAATCCTGTCTGAATTTCTGGCTGCCTACTATACGGAAGCAGCGATGATTCCGCCGCGGATATTTGTACCCACAAGAACAGGACTTGATTTAAGCATTGCCTGGTTTGAACAGGTATTCCATATCACGCCGGATATTTCTGTGATAACAGAACAGATGAAAGATGCAGCCCGGCATACTGCAGCAATGAACATGGCATTCCAAAATGCGAGGGAAGATATTATCCGCCGTCAACGGGAACGGGGCGATACGCCGGCACTGAAAGAACTGCAGGAATTGCTGCATCTCCCGCATCTTCCGGTACGGATAGAGGGATTCGATATAGCCCACATTGGAGGACGGCTGCCGGTAGCAAGTCTCATTAGTTTTTATAACGGAAACCCTGACAAAAAAAATTACCGCTGGTTCAGGTTAAAAACAACTGACGGCATCATTGATGATTTTGCATCCATGCGGGAGGCGGCTGCCCGGCGCTATACCCGGCTGTTGAATGAACAGGCAGAACTCCCTGATTTGATTCTTATTGATGGAGGTATCGGTCAAGTAAATGCCGTCCAAGGGATCCTGACGGCACTGAGTCTTGATATTCCGGTTATCGGACTGGCAAAACAGGATGAAGAAATATATCTGCCGGGAAATAGTATCCCCCTCAAGCTTCCCAGACGGAGCGATGCGCTGCGGTTGCTCCAACGGGTACGCGATGAAACCCACCGGTTTGCCACCAGCCGTAACCAGCGGTTACGCACAAAAGAAAATACAGTAAGCATATTCCGTAAACTGCCCCATGTCGGAGAACAGCGGGCACGGATATTGCTACAGACATTCATTTCTCCGGTACATCTGGTTGCATCCTGCACCGAATCTGCCCGGCAGGGCAAACCGGAAACAGCTCCAATAACGGTAACTTTAGGTGTTTCCCCGCAGCAGGCTTTAGACATTCTTGCTGTATGCAGGGAACTCGTACAAAATAAACCGGAAGCACCCGGAATTCCGATAGATACCAGCCGGGAACAGCCCGCTGTATCCACGGAAACACGGCTACTGGCGGAACAGATTACCTCCACTATCCCTGACCAAAAAATAACCCCGGAACTATCCGTTGCAGATAAAGCTCCGGAGTATAACGGGTAATTTTTATAGAGATATCACTTGTATATAAAAGCAACAGAATTACGGATTCTGCGACTGTTCCGCCGCCTCTTCTTTTTTTGCTTCTTTTTTGTCCTTTATATCTGCTATACCAATAAACACAGAAATCAAACCAATAAATGCGGCAATAACCGGTGCACAACCCTTTAAACAGGTAATAATTTCCGGTCCCCAACCCAATCCGGCAGGAAGTGAGGCAAAAACAGTGAACGCTATTAACAGTAGTCCGACAATCATTGAAACCATAGAAAAACCTCCGCTTTTATTATCACACATTTTATTGTTTGATGCAAGAATATACAAACAGAGACTATGCCCCCACATCCAGTACTGCTGAAACCGGCAAATGGTCGGAATATCCGTATCCGTTCCATACGGCATACCGGTATGGAATCTGTTGTCCTGACTCATGAAGTACAGCCCATTCCCCGGTCGCTTCCGCAGTAAAACGGTCATACCTGATATTTCCGGTCGCAAAAATATGATCCAGCCGTTCCCATCCGTCCTGATACCAGTAACTTCCCGGCGATACAGTATCTTCCAACAGCCAGCCGCTCTGTACCGGCGTATCATGAATATATACTGAATCCGGTTTTCCCGGAACTGGAGTGAAACCACTGATATCCCGGTTAAAATCACCACAGATTATCGCCGGAGCTACCGTTCCGGTTCCAGTATTGCCTTGTTTTAACCTCTGGGATAACAAAGTCGCCTGTTCTGCCTGCCAGAACTCTGCAATCGTATCCCCATCAACCCGGGATTTCCAATGACAAACATATAAAGTAAACAGAACAGATCCACTGCCACCAGGCTCTTGTACCGGAACCTCCATAAGCGGGCGCAACATCGGCTGTTTACTGGTAGTCCGGTTATCAATTTGATGGACAGACATCGTTCCCAACGGCAGACGGGAAAGTACACCACAACCAATTGCGGAATCCGGTTCTGCAGCAAAAACCATATACCGGTACATATGATCCCCGTACAGCAAGCCGGATAGCCGGTTTATAATATCATACATTACAGAGCGGTTTTCAATTTCTTCCATGACAAAAATATCCGCATCCAGTTGCCGGATTACCGAACATAACCGGTCAAGCCTGTCCTCATACCGTTCCCGGGACCAAGATGTTTTACTGCCTCTGAACTGACTGTATTCCAAGCCGGATGTTTCCGCATCAAAAAAAGTCTGTACATTCCAGCTGACGATTTTTATCTGTCCGTTATCACCGGCCTCGTTTACAAATCGGCAGCCAGTTAAACAGGTACCGTATAAACAAACAGACAACAACAGGGATATCTTGATTCCCTGCCTGATACATCGCTCCATTCATTACCCCTTTTTCATGTGATACTATAATTATGGTTCCGTATGTACAAAAAAGGTTGAAATCAGTACAACAAAATCAACAAAACTGCGGGTAACAGACCGGCGACACTGTATTGCGCTATGCGCAGCTCCGGTGTAAACCGGAAATTCAGAACAGAATCATTTTGCGTGCTGCAGTTTAACTGTTTTCTTTGACAAATATTTGAGTATTCAAAAAAATAAAAGTGTTTCTATCGTATTAAATCACTTTAAACTGATTATTATCCAGGCTACAATATACTTTTGTATTTTCTAGAAAGGCTCCAGATTCCAGTCGAAGGACAAAAGTCTATCTGCGGTAGGTTATGTGACACTCCCTGCCGGCAATAAAAAGTTATAAGGATAATTTACCAGGGGCGGTACCGGAATCTGAAACCTGCAATGTACCGTTCCTGCCGTATACCGGTATTTGTTTGCGCTTCCACCACCGGGAAACGCAACGCCCTGCGGTAACAATACCAGAACAGATCTGTTCCGGAAAACATCCTGTATACAGCAGCCTGTCATACGTTAAACTTAAAGAATATAACGTCTCCATCCTGAACGATATATTCTTTTCCTTCCATACGGTACTTACCTGCTTCACGGATTTTTGCTTCCGTACCGTATTCAACCAAATCTTCAAACCGGTAAACTTCCGCTTTTATGAAGCCTTTTTCAAAATCGGTGTGAATTACCCCGGCTGCTTTCGGAGCGGTATCTCCGGCATGGATTGTCCATGCCCGGCACTCATCCGCACCGGCTGTAAAGAATGTACGGAGCCCCATCAGATGGTACGCAGCCCTGGCAAGGGTAGACAGCCCCGATTCTTTCAAACCGATTTCTGCCAAGAATTCAAGGCGTTCCGCTTCATCTTCCATATCAGCCAGATCAGACTCAAATTTTCCGCAAATAACAACTACATCAGCACCCTGTTCCGCAGCGATATTCTTTACTGTATCCACGTACGGGCTGCCATTCTGGATTCCGTCCTCGTCTACATTGCACACATACATCATGGGTTTCATCGTAATCAGATGGCAGTCATAAACCGCGGCTTTTTCATCATCAGTCAAATCCGCTTTCCGGGCAGGTTCACCGTTTTCCAGAAGCGGTTTTATTTTATTCAAAGCTCCCAGTACAACAGCGGATTTTTTCTGTTCTTCTTTTCCCATAACCCGAGCTGAACGGGCTGCTTTTTCAATCCGTTTTTCTACAGTATCCAAATCCGCAAATGCCAGTTCCATATTGATAGTTTCAATGTCATCAGCAGGATCAATTTTATTGTTTACATGAATGATGTCAGGGTTTTCAAAACATCTGACTACGTGAGCAATAACACCTACTTCTCGGATATGGGCAAGAAACTGGTTACCCAAACCTTCCCCTTTTGATGCACCTTTAACAAGTCCGGCTATATCAACAAATTCCACCGTAGCAGGAACCCTGCGCTTTGTTTCAAATGTTTTAGACAAAAAATCAAGCCGAGAATCTGGAAGATCTACAATTCCCACATTGGGATTTATTGTACAGAAGGGATAATTTGCGGCTTCCGCAGGAGCAGCGGTGAGCGCAGAAAATATCGTGGATTTACCCACATTCGGCAATCCGACAATGCCGCAGTTTACTGCCATGATAACATCCTTTATTTTATAGTAATAATTTTATAGTAAAAAAGAGTACAAAGAAGTATACCAGTATCAGAACTTTGTTGCAATAAACCGTATCCTTTCTTTAAGGACAGTATTCTCATCCGTCAAGATACTGGTACACAACAGAATATAAAAAGTGACAGAAACAATCTGCTCATTAACACAATAATCCAATATCCCAAAAGCATCCCGGGACAGATACCAACACCGCAGCAGTTCATTAACACAACAATCCGGAACCAAAAGCTACGGTGTCACTTAGAGTTTATCCCAACAGAAACAAAAGCACTTCAAAACTGATGTTTCTTAATGAAAATCATACAGTGGAAACGTCCTCAAACTGATTCCACGGGTCTTTTAGCTGGAAGTGTTATTGTTCCGAAACAAACGGAGGGTAATTCCGGAATTTTACACTCCAGTTGAATTTGCATTCACCGGCAAACAGGAAAGTATCAATGAACTACTTTATACTGTAATCTAATATAAGAGTTTTTCAAAACTGCGCATTTTTGCAGCTCTAACACACCTAATTTTGATAATTCGATTTCTGACAATAAGGATTGCCCGTCAATTAAAGTAGGCGTATCTTTGCCACCAATTAATACCGGTGCCACAACAAGATCAACGTAATCTATCAGCTTTTCGCGAAGAAACAGTCCATTGAGTGTACCCCCGGTTTGTATTGTGATTCTACTGCAGTTATATTCTGATTTGAGTGCTACAAGAACATCTTTCAGCACCAGTTTATCCTGATATATGACATGGAGATTATCTTCTTCCATCTCAAATGCCGGATGTTTTTTGTTAGAAGTTACCAACACAAATTGGTTTGATAACGCACAAAGGTAACGAACACCATGCTTTTTTAAGTGTTTATTATCAATTATAACGAAGGAAACCGGTGTTCTGTCCGGTACAGGAGCTGTATTAATCCCGATTTTTGCTTGTACTTTTCCTGAATTCAGTGCCCACAAATCTGTTGTCTGTTCTATCCCGTAATATTGGTGCAGTCCTTCTTTCACTCCTGTAATTTTAGGAAAATCCTTATCCACATCCAAATTATCTGATGCACCGGTGCTGATTTTGCCGTCGACGGACATAAGCATAAATAATGTTGTAACAGGTCTGTCCATTTTATCCCTCGCCTACTGATTACCGCTTTTAAGTTATCCGTATTGTACTGTTTACCCTGCAGTATAATTCAACTCATTCCCAGCTTTGTAAGTATTTCAGCCCGGTCTGCCAGGCCGGAAATAGCCCCCCGCCGGGTTGAACACAAGGCTCCGGCGGCATTTGCATACCGGCATATTCCGGATAATTCTTCCGGGGGCAAGTCTCCGGTGTTTTTTCCTTTCCGGCAGAATTCTGCCAAAAAAGCCCCCCAGAATGCGTCCCCGGCTCCTGTTGTGTCCACTGCCTTTACCGGGAATCCGGCAACTGAACCCCTGTCCTTTTCCCTTACCCACAGGCAGCCGGAAGCCCCGCAGGTTACCACCACCAGTTTCAGCCTTCCTTCCTTTCCGCCGTACTGGTTCAGCAGGTTCCGGGCAGCCCTTTCCGGTTCCGGAATCCCGGTCAGGAGGAGGGCTTCTTCCTCCGAGATTTTTACCAATTCTGCAAACTCAAGGAGACTGCGTATCTGACTCAAACCTTCGGTTTCGGATTTCCATAAATTAGCCCTCCAGTTTGGATCGCAGGATATAACGGCTCCACCGGAAACAGCCTTCTCCAAAGCTGAAAATGTTGCACTCCGGGCAGGTTCCGCTGTTAGGGATAAAGAGCCGGTATGGAATATTCTGCATTTTTCAAAAGGAAAATCCTGTAAATCACAGGATTCCAAAAGGGTGTCTGCCCCGGGATCACGGTAAAAAGAAAAAGAGCGGTTTCCGGTTTTATCCAGGTGAACAAAGGCCAGTGTTGTTCCGGAAGGTTTTTGTGTAAGATAATCTGTATTCACACCCCGGCTGTCCAGTTCCTGCCTTAAAAAGGTGCCAAAGGAATCCTTCCCTACTGCCCCTATAAAGGCTGTCCGGCAGCCGGATTTTGCCCCGGCAACCGCCACATTTGCCGGTGCCCCTCCGGGATTCTGTTCAAAACAGGGGTTCATTCCCGACTGAACTTTTACCGGTGTAAAATCAATCAAAAGTTCCCCTAATGCGGCAATGTCAAAAGTTTGTTCTTTAAAATCCACCTTAAAGCCTTCCTTTTGTCTTACTGGTTTGTACCGGAACAGTATACAACGGTTGAATCCCATAAACAACATACAGTACAAGAAATATAACGTATCGGGTGATATGTCCGGAATAAAACGGTCCGACAGAGACTCACCCGGAAATCCCGGTTTATGT
>CALXOI010000025.1 GCA_944389965.1 uncultured Treponema sp. | reverse complement strand
TGTACCGTCCACTTTTACCGCAATGTTTTCTCGGTAACACCTCGCTCCAAGGTAAAGATTGTGGCCAAGATGCTCAAGGCAATTCACGCCCAAGAGAGCAAGAAAGCAGCCAGGCAGAAGGCCAAAGCTGTGGTGGAGGAACTGCGTGCTATGAAGCTGAAAGAGGCCGCAAAGAAGGTAGAAGATGGCATTGAGGGGTAGTGCCCTAGTAAGTTTACTAGGGTATTTTTTTACTTGTTAATATAGTCATTACATTAGAAGCTGTAAACCACGTTTCTTTCTTAATAAAACTTGTTGTACACTATCTATGCGCAAGAAGATACTTTGTTGCTGATGGTAATGTGCTTTGTTGAATAACATCTCTATGAGTTTCAAAGTATTTTTTACTAATTTCTAGTATATCTGAAGGAACCTCGGATATAACTTTAATACTTTTTTCTTGTAGTCGATGATTTTCAACTGTTACTTGAATAAATCTATTAAAGTTTATTCCGTTAATTATGGCAAGGTCAAATATAACATATCCATTTTCTACAAACGGGACATAATTATCGCACAAGAGATCATTTATCGGGTTTTCATATGTGTTTGCTATTACTAAAAAATAATTACTCATATGATCGATTTCAAATACGCTATATTTTTCCATAACATCACCACCCCATAGAATAAATATAACTATAGGTTTACATTACTTTCTTGGCAGTATCATCTAAATATCTACTCATCCGTATAGTTACCTATTTCTATACCGCTTCCTCAATTCCATACAGAGTCAATTACAGGCTTATTCTGTATAAGTTCCGGTAGGTGGTCTATCGGTAACAGCTTGTCATAATATTCAGTCATCCGTTCAGACGTATGCCCTATCATGAGCCGTAAATCTTCAGCGGATATTTCCCGTTTCATCATGCTGTTATAGGTAAACCGGAGGGAATGGATTGTAATATTTCTTCCGTGGACATCGATTCCATTCTGGGCAAGGACATTTTTAAATCTACGGTTGAAATATTCCGCTGAAAACGGCTTCCCATGGAATTCAAATACATAATCAGACTCTTTCGGCCCCTCGCTCCTCCTCATACCGTCAATCATCTGTACCGTTCGGTCCGGCAGAATGGCGCACCTCCAACGCTTGTTTTTTTCATTGCCTTTCTTAAGATGCTGAATCCTCCGGCCTTTTATATCAAGCATGGCATTAAGCAATACAACATCCTTTTGGATAAACTGGGAATATGTTAATGCACGAACCTCCCCGCTTCTCATGCCCGTGGTTAAAGCCGTATAGACCATCGTTGCAAAGATTAAAATATCCAGTCTGTTTTCACTGGCGTACAATCTCCATACAGAAATCAGCTCATCCGGTATATCAGGGAATAATGAGTGTATCTCCTCTGGATACAAAATCCCCTTCTCTTTTGTGTCTATCCGCTTATAGGGTGGCAATTCAGGTATTCCGTCTATCAATTTATATAGATATAACTCTGATAAGATTGCCCTGAACACAGACAGACAATTATTTCTCCATGAATTACTTCGACACTGCCGGAGGAGCCAGTCATCAATAATTCCTGCGCTTATATCCTTGACGTGGATCTCACCGAACCGCTCAAGAATCATACTAAGATATTTTCGTTTCTGCTTTAAAGTAGTTTCACCAAAGACAATTCCCCTGTTCTTCAGTTTAACAAGATAAGATGAATCGTCATCAAACATTCCGGTACAGAAGTCATTGAATGTTATTGTGTTACTATTGTTTTTAATCTCCGGAATCAAATCGTCATCAGACAAAGATGAAATATAAGCCAATGCTTCTCGCTTAACCGACGTTTTACAGGATTTCCGGATCTGCTTACCATTGTGCCAGTACCAAAAGTACCAGATTTTTACGGTCTTTCCGTTTCTCTTTACCGACCGTTGATAAAGGTGTTTGACAATCAATTCAGAGTCCTTCCTATGCACACCGTATGCACACTTTGTGATTTTTGCAAACACATAAAAATATAAGTCATTGTATTACAATGAAATATAAAACAGGTATTTACAAGTTAATTGGCTGAATACCCATTTAGTACCTGCTTTGTAATAGATGCGTCCGGCGCTTCGTATTTTCCTCGGCGAACAAAACCATTTTCATAAAAGAACGTAACGCTTTTAACATCTGTTCGGATTTCATCTTTAACATCCCTGACAAAAATTTTAACTCCGGCATAAACAGTACCCGAAACAGAAACTTTGCCAATAACTTTCAGTTCATGAAGCCGTCCCTGAATATCCTGGAATTCCGCATCAAGATTATCTGTTTCCTGCAATATTTCATCTCTGCGGTTAGACAATGACACAAGCATTTGTTCTTTTTCTTCCGGCAGATGCCGGCGAACTTTTTTCATATTTTCCAGTGACTGGATATTCAAATTGGTATCTTCAAGCTCTTTTGCTAAAGTATTCTTTTTTTCAACAATATCTGTCATCCGTTGTTTCAGCTGAGGATCAATACCTACTTCAAGTACCGTTTCACTACCGCCACCATTGCTTCCAACCGTTTTTGCGCTGATTTCTTCCGTAGCAAACAAATGTCCACCGATGATTGCAGCCCGTTTACCCTGCAGCATAATACGTTTTCGGGCGGTTACGTTTGAATTGATAATACCATCCGCAACAATCACATATTCTTCAGCTGATACTGTTGTATTCTGGATAAATTTTGCCCAGATTGATTTACCGGATTGTATCAGACCTTCATCACGTCCCATAATTCCCAAAGATACAATAATGCTGCCGTCAGCAATCAAAGTTGATTTACCGACCGTTCCATATATTTCTATATTACCAGAGGCCTTAATATTAAAGCCGTCATCAACGTTTCCTTTTACAATTACAGTTCCTAAGAAAGTTATATTACCTGTCTTAATTGAGACATCTCCCTCAATTTCCATAACCGGTTCAACATTAATTTTATCACCGATTAGCAGTACCTGTCCGTTGGTTGCAGCCCGGATTGTCCTGCCGTCATCATCTACAACAACATTTTTTCCTAACGGTAGGTTAATATCCTTACCATTTTTTGCCTCAAGATACCGTCCGAAAATTGTTTTACCACCTTTTCCTCGCTCAGCAAGCATTTTCTGAGCCAATGGCTGGCCTTCTACAACATTCTGTATCAGATTAAGCTCTTTAAAATTAACCTGCCCACTTTCTGATTCCTGCATCTTTAATTTTGACCGATCAGTTTCAAAATTATACTGAATATAGGCATCTCGACCGTCAACGGGTTTGATTGCTTCTGCAACTATATAGGGTTCACCATACACCGGCTTATCAACAAAATCATCGATTTTCTGCCGGCTAATACCTGCCACAACTCCCTGCGTCTCAAGCGCCCTGATAATTGATTCGGCAGAAATTTCCGATCCTCCGACAGACGGAGCAGATGCAGTAATCGTAGCTTCCATTTCATCCTGGGCAATATCAACCACAAATGTCGCATCGGCAGCCGGAGTATGCTGATACTGGCCAATCACTTCGTATACCCCGCCAGTACCATTTTTAACATATTTTGCAATTTCAGCTTCTTTTAATGAAACTGTATCAGACCGGCTAAGTCTCCCCATAACATCCTGTAAAGATACCGGTTTTCCGGCTCCAACAGGAAGTGTCACTTTTAAATTAATATCTGACAAGAAGTACCGGATAAAAAACTCCCCGTCTTTATTTGTTGTTTCGGTTTTTTCCACAGATTCAGCTGTCGTGTTCTGAGTTTTTGAGAAAACTTTACGCTTCTTTGCTGCTGAATCAGAATTCTCATACACACGGATAAACCACGGCTGCTTCGCTAATCCCAGAAAACCGGAAAAGCCTTTTTCCAATACTTCATATTCTAAACATGAAATTTTAACACCCAGCTGAACAGATGCATCTGACAAAGCTTCTTCCAATGTATCAGCACGGACATCAACGTAATGCAACGATTTGTCTATCTGCAGTTGTGATTCCAAGTCACTACGAATTTTATCCAGTTTAACCACGTCCGCTCCTACATAATTCCTTTTCTAATATTTGTCAGCTTTGCCCGCAACCTCATATTTGCTTTTGTGTGGAGTTGCGAAATACGGGATTCACTCACATTCAGAACCTGGCCGATTTCTTTAAATGTCAAGTCCTCATGATAATACAAAACAAGTACCATTTTTTCTTTTTTGGGAAGTTCTTTTATTGATTCAATAATCACCCGGCGAATTTCTTCCCGTTCCACAATAACATCAGGATTAAAACTTGATGGAGATTCGATGCTATCCCCAATAGAAACATGATCTGAGTCATCTCCAGAATACCATACATCATCTAAAGATAATACACTGGTACCGGAAACCCTCATTACAGTCTGTTGAAATTCTTCTTCACTAATCCCCATTGCATCTGCAATTTCTGCATCAGATGCAGGACGTCCTAAACGGGATTCAACTTGAACAATTGCATCTTCAATCTCCCGGGCTTTCTGCCGCACAGACCGAGGAACCCAATCTAACACCCGTAACTCATCAATCATAGAACCACGGATACGGGTTACTGCATATGTTTTAAATTTTACATTTTTTTCGGGATCATATTTATTAATAGCATCAAGAAGTCCGAATTGACCAAAACCGACCAAATCATCAAATTCGATATTACCCGGCATACCGGCTGCAACTTTACCGGCCACATATTTTACCAGCGGCATATATTTGCGGATAAATGCATCCCGTATTTCCGGAGAACGAGTTTTTTTAAATTCCAACCATAATTCATCTTCTGTTTTTTCATCAAAAATCGAAGCAGCCATTACCCCTACCCTTAATATCAGCTGTCTTTTGAAAGCACTGTTTTGATAGCTTTTGCTATTGTCTCTGCATCCATTGCATTACCAGCACTTCTGGCGGAAGACACCGAATCATCACCAGTACCGCCCAATGCAAAATCTGTATCCTCCAAAACGGAATTTTGGTCAGCAGATAAATTAACCGGAATATCACTAATATCAGGCAATACATCCAATGATTCTTCCGGAATATCTTGTTGAACTTTTTCTGCTGTCTGTCCAAGATTTACCGGTGTAAAAACAGGCTCTCCAGAGGATGCAACCTGATTGTCTTCTTTTACAGATTCTTCCGATACGGTAATATCTTCTGCAGAACCGGAGGGATCAGAAGTCGATGAAACATTACCGGTATTACTGATATTAAAATCAGGACCATCGCCGTCATCCGGCAAGGGCTCATCATCTATAGTTATATCTACGACAGATCCAGTATGGTTGCTTGAGACGGATTCCGCGGGTACATCAACGGTATTGTTGTTTCCAGAAAGATATTTATCAAATAACAGAAAAATACCCGCCGCAAGACCACCAAAAACGGCTGCAAAAATAACAGCCCGCAACAACATGATACCAAAAGATACATCTGAAATAAGACCAATAAAAAAAGACAGGACAAACCCGATCAATGCAGCAATTGTAATACCCTTCGGGTTCATCTCAAAAAAATCCTCCACCAAATATTTTAAAGCAAAAACTATATTAGGTCAAGTAAAACAAAAAAACCGGATAACTACCTGTTTTTTATTTTTTTCCAAGGAAACGGCGTAAAAAACCTGCTACCCCATCAGAATTTACAAGGTCGGTCTTTTCTATACGACCGACAATATGTTTTACACAAATTGCCGGCTTTGAAGATGCCGCCACTTCCATAAACGGTTTTTGCCGGATTACCGACATGGTAACTGCCGGATCATCATAAATAAAACCAAGGTATTCTATCTTATAATTTAAAAACTGCCCGGCAATATTGATAATCCTGTCAGAAATCCGTTTTCCTTCATCAGCAGAATGAACCCTGTTTACCAATAACTTTATATTCATGTTCCGTTCCATGGCAAGTTCAGTTGCAATGATTTTAATAATGCCATATGCATCGGTAATCGCAGTCGGTTCCGGAGTAGTCACAATATATACTTCATCCGCAGCAGCAACAAATCTAAGAACACTGTTCGAAATACCAGCTCCGGTATCGATAATAATAATATCAAAATTATTTATTGTACTAAATTCTTTTGTAAAATACGCTAATTCGGAATCGTTCAGGTTCGCAATCCGGGAAAAACCGTTTGCACCGGCTATGAATTTAATACCGAATTCCGTATCTTGGATAATATCCGACATTTTTTTCTGCTGCGTGACTACATGCATCAAATTATACTGCGGTACAACATTCAGCAGAACATTGACATTTGCCATACCTAAATCACCGTCAATCAGCAGCACCTTCCGACCCGTTTTTGCGTAAGCAATAGCCATATTTACCGCAATATTAGTTTTGCCGACTCCACCTTTACCGCTGGTAATTGCAATAATACGGGGCTTGCGACCGGTTGGTACAGTACGATGAGATTTTTCATTATATTCCTGCATGAGGATTTTTAATTCAGATGCTTGGTCTTCCATACTATTTATTCCATACCCCCGTTCGTAGTTTTATGCACTACTACCGAATTATCTTCCGGTAAAGCAGCAAATCTCTTTTCCAATGAATCTCTATCTATTTTAAAATCGGTTAATTTCATCAAAAACCTCATAACACTCGCAGATTCAAAATTCCGGGGAACAATTTGACCGGAAGAAATATATGAAACCGGTTTATTTTTTTCAGCAAGAATACTGATAACGTTACCGATATGATTTGTTTCATCATATTTTGTCACAATAACAGATTTATATCCGAATGTTTCATAGTTCCTCATAATATCTCGTAAATCACTCGTTTTTGTTGCAGCAGATACAGCCAGATACATCTCCGGTCTGAGTCCCGGAACATCAAGAATTTTACGCATCCGGCCAATACTTTCATAATCATGAGGGCTCAATCCTATTGTATCAATCAGCATTACATCCAGTTTATCACCGTCAATAGCAAGTAGTTTCTGTATATCCTCTGCTGTTTCAGCAGCGGTCGTAGGAATTTCCATGTGTTCTCCGTATATCGATAATTGTTCCTGGGCAGCAATACGGAAGCGGTCAATAGTCACCATTCTGATAAACAAATTCTTATCACTTAAACGGTACTTTGCGGCCATTTTTGCTACAGTTGTTGTTTTTCCAACACCAGTTGGTCCTACCAAAACCAATACTACCGGTTTCCGGGTCAGTTCTACTTCAGGATCTACAGAGATTCCTTCCCCGATCCATTCCACAACTTTTTGTTGAACAAAATCAAAATTCTCCAGTTCATCCAAAGAAAGCTCCCCTTTGAGACGTTCCGTCATTTTCCGGATATAAACTGCAGAAAATTCATTACTCTCCAAAAGTTCTTCTATCTTCCGTACAGAAGCAGGAACATCCGTATCTGATGAAATGGTATCCAATTTTCTGTTTAAGGTTTCCAATTGTTTTTGAATAGATGACATTTGATTCTGCTGGGATTCAAGCCCTGCTTTTTTTGCAGCTTCCAGTATACGTTTTTTTTCAAGCGAAAAAGTATCTAATCCGGAATTTTCTCCGGAATCAGCTCCATCAGATGTAAGCGATGACCGGGATGATCGGTACGGTCCCATATCCCTGACAGTGAAAATAACTTCCATTTGATCATGCTTAAACAGTCCCAGAAAGCCACCGGTATGAACTGCCCTTTTGTTTACAATAATGTAATTTTCCCCGTATTCTTCCCGGATTTTAGCCACACAGTCGGAATAGGAATCCCCCCGGACTGTATACCGTTGACCAGAACTATTCAACTTTTATTTCCCCCAACACTTCCAATTTTACATCCGATGTAATTTCTGCCGTGGACAAAACAATAACTCCCGGCAATTCTCGCTCAATGCTGTTTTTTACTAAAAAACGGACTGTTTCGGGACAAAGCAAC
Source organism: uncultured Treponema sp. (assembly GCA_944389965.1). Lineage (GTDB taxonomy): Bacteria > Spirochaetota > Spirochaetia > Treponematales > Treponemataceae > Treponema_F. The sequence continues at coordinate 16,283 of CALXOI010000025.1, read as the reverse complement.
ACAGGGTAGTTATAACCTTTGTTTCTTGCTGATGCAATTGCGGAGCTAACCGCAGCCATCCATTTTCGGTAGGACACAGGATCCAACATCGCCACCGGACCTTGGGCTGTATCAGCCTTACTTTCCAGCATTTTTTCCAAAAATGGTTGTTCTATAGTAAGCACATGGAGAATTTGTTTTTCATCTGCATACTGTTGGCATATCTGCCGGCCCAGCGCCTGCCGGACACGCTCAATTAATACATCGGTCTTTTTAGTTATACCGCCACAGTCAGCAAGCGTTTCCAAAATAACAACCATATTGCGGATTGAAACCTGTTCCCGCAACAGACCCTGCAAAACTTTGACGATTTCACCAAGCTTGAAATTCTGCATTACTTCATCAACAACAGCAGGATAATCTTTTTTCAGAGAATCTATCATCTTCTGGACTTCCTGTCGTCCGAGTATTTCGTCTGCCCTGCGCTTAATGATTTCAGTCAAATGTGTTGCAATCATAGTCGGGGGATCAATAACCGCATACCCGGACCGTTCCGCACGTTCACGGTTTTCTTCAGAAACCCAGACCGCCGGTAGACCGAATGCCGGTTCGGTAGTTTTTTCACCGGGAATTTCCTCCGTAACACCGCCGGAATTAATACACATATACCAGCCCATTTTTATTTTAGCAGAACCAGCAGCAACACCTTTTATTTTGAAACAATATTCACTGGGATCAAGGCGTATATTATCTGTAATTCTGATACTGGGAACGATAAGTCCTAAATCAATTGCCATCTCCCTGCGGATAAGCGTAACCCGCTCCAGAAGTTCCGCACCTTTTTCTTTATCAACCAAAGGAATCAGCGCATAACCAAGTTCCAGAGAGAGTGCATCCGGCGGGGCTATATTCGATGCATCTGCAGGTCCTCCGCCGGTTTGCTGGGATTTTTGTTTTGCTTTTTCATCCGCAATTTTTTGGGCAAAACTCCTTCGCTGGAGATTCTGCAGCCTGAAACCAAGATAAATCAATGCAGCCCCTAACGGAATCAAAACATACCACGGGAACCCGGGTAAAAGACCGATAACCGCCATTGTACCGCCGGCAACAAAATAGACCCAGGCATTCCGGGAAAACTGAATCTTGACATCAGCACCTAATGTCTGATCTGAAGCAGACCGGGTTACGATAATACCCGTTGCAAAAGAAACCAGCAAAGACGGGAGCTGCGACAGAAGACCATCACCAATTGTCAATGATGCATAGGTTTTAATTGCTTCGGAAAAAGATTCCGAACGCAACACCATACCAAATACAAGTCCTACAATAAGATTTATTACTGTAATAAAAATACCGATTTTAACGTTACCAGATACAAATTTTGAAGCACCATCCATTGCCCCGTAAAAATCTGCTTCACGCTGCACATCCATTTTACGCTTACGAGCTTCTTCTTCGGTAATTGCGCCGGCATTATATTCAGCTTCAACAGCAGCCTGTTTCATTGGCATGGCATCAAGTGTGAACCGCGCAGCGACTTCAGCAACACGGGATGCACCTTTCGTAATAACAAAAGCCTGCACCGCAATCAAAATAATAAAAATTACGAACCCGATCAGTAACCCTTCTGTTCCACCGGTACCAACAACAAACCCGGCAAAAGCTTTTACCATCCGGCCGTTAAATGCTGTTCCCTGTCCCAGAATCAGCCGGGTAGAAGAAACATTCAACCCCAACCCGAACACAGTGGAAACCAACAGCATGGTCGGAAATGCAGAAAAGTCTGTAGCTTTCGGAGTATACAATACGATGAGTAGTAACAAAACAGAAAAAAGCAGATTCATTGCCATCAGGACATCAAGCAGAACTGTCGGCAATGGGATGATAAGCATCATCACGATAACAACAGCACCAACAGCAACAGCAAAATCCTGAATGTCTTTGAAGTTTTTAAATTTTTCTGCCAAAGGCATACTTATTCCCCTCCACAAAATAGAACCCAGTATAATACTGTCTATTTCCCCTTCATAGTATACACATTTGCAAGAATAACTGCTAGTGCCTGATAATAATTTTCCGGTACGATTTCACCGATTTCAACTTCCGCATACAAAGCCCGGGCAAGCGGCCGGTTTTCCACTATCGGTACCTGATGCTCTACCGCGACTTCTTTGATCCTCCGAGCAAGGGAATCAACACCTTTTGCTGTCACCATCGGTCCCTGCATTACAGTGCTGTCATACTCTACAGCAACCGCATAATGTGTCGGGTTTGTGATAACCACATCTGATTTTGCTACAGCCGCCGGCATATTTCGGGTCATCAGCTGATGCATATACTGACGCAGGCGGCTTTTTACCAACGGATCCCCTTCCAATTCTTTATATTCTTCTTTTACTTCTTGTTTTGACATTTTCATGGATTCCATGAACTGCCGTCTCTGAACCAGATAGTCAGGAATAGAAATTATTAGAAAAAGAACCGCAGAAATAATCAACAGTTTAGCTGTCATTCCAGCAATATGAACAATTCCAGACCACAGTCCTGCATTCATCATGGAAAGCAACTGAGGAACATCGTTTTTAATCAGAATATAACCGACAATAAAAATCACCGCCACTTTTACAATGGATTTGACCACATTAAAAGCACCTTCAAAAGAAAACAACGTTTTCTTTAAATATTCTCCGAATTTCGGTAGAATTTTTGATATTTTCGGTTCTATTGTTTTTGTGGTAAAAATAAACCCCCGGTTCTGAATCAAATTTGCAGCGATACCTGCAACCAGAGTTGCCAATGCAACCGGCAGCACCATCCGTATAATTGCATAAAAAAATTCCAACGCCAAGGCAGGATCGTTTAAATCAGCTGAAATGCACCGGTCAAAATAAAACCTGATAATCTGGACAAAACCGTCAAATAACCAGGGAGCCAGAAACACCAGGACTAATACAGGAAGCAGCATTACCAGCGCTCCGGTCAACTCCTGACTTTTTGGAATACGCCCCTCTTCCCGGGCTTTACGAAGTTTTGTTTCAGATGCCTGTTCTGTACGGCCCTCATCTTCTGCAGAAGCAAACCACTGCAGATCAATCAGCAGCGAACTATATCCCTGACCAGCTATACCCGGAACCGTTCCTGCAGAAACCGTCCCGGACATGACCGCTTCCAGACAACATTTTGTTACCGCAGTACTACAATCAGAACGGGTTTCCGACATTATCATATTCCCCCTACTTTCACCAGTAAACGCTCAAAATCATAAAAAGCAGCATCAAACAACTGCATAAAAAAATTACACATTACCGGTAACGAAAGCATCAGCAACAGGAATCCCAGCATCATCGTCAACGGAATTCCTTCAGAAAGCAGATTCATCTGAGGTGCAGCTTTTGAAAGAATCCCCATACCTACTGCTACCAGAAAAAAAGTTCCGGTCAACGGCAACGCAATCATCATCGCATCAAAAAACAGTTTGGTCAGCCCGCCCAGCAAAAATTCCAGAAGCATACCCCTGGTTTCTGCAGCAACAAGAGAAACCGCATTCAATGACTCAAAACTACGCAACATTCCGCTCAGAAACAGTTGATGGAATGCCTGTACCTGCAAAAACAACATCATGGCAATCAGATTAAGGAACTGTCCCATAAGAGGATTTTCTACCTGGGATAAAGCATCATATGCTTCTGCTGCAGAAAGTCCCATCTGAAAAGAGAAAAACTGACCGGCAGAACTGAATGCAGAAAACAGAATCGTAATATAAAAACCGGTGATTACACCAATCAATACTTCTCCGGCAAGCAACAGAATATATTCTAAGGTAAACACAGAATACACACCAACCAGCGATTCATATCCGCTGGTCATAGCGGATGGAAGCAACAGGAATGCCATATATCCGGCAAAAGCAACTTTTGCTACCCTAGAGACGCTCCGGGTAGAAAATAATGGCAACGTCATCAATAAAGCAAAACACCGGGCAGCAACAAGTAAATACAACGGTGCCGCATTCAGGATTTGCGCCAGCACATTACCGTCCCATCCGTGAAATCATCTGGAATAATTCCACGGTATATCCCCGTAACGAAGTGAACATCCAGCCTCCCAATAAAGCAAGGACTGCCAGGATAACAAAAAATTTAGGTGCAAAAGTCAGCGTCTGTTCCTGAATTGAGGTTGTTGCCTGAAAAATTGCAATAATTAAACCAATTATCATTGCGGCAACCAGCACGGGAGAAACTAACAGTAAAATCTGCAGAACACCATCCCGCAGCAGCGTAACGACATCACCTATAGACATGCAGTTTCCTTTTTTATGAAATACTTATACCAAAAAAATCAGGGATGCAGCCCTTGCTTTACCGCCCCGAAAACTTTTTCGATGATTTTGGAACCGTAATCAGCAGGGTTAGCCCGTATTTTCTTTTCTTCATCCGCAACCACTGAAAACAATCCGTCCAATGCTTTGCCTGTTGCATATCCTGCCAAATCCGCAGAAACTGGCGGCATAGGCTGCTCTTTACCTAAAAATGCAGCGGCAGTATTCACCGGGTCAGCGGCACGGTTATATGCTCCGGTCAGGTTTTCCCATGCAGTGTCGGCGGATATACCCAGAACCAGCGGCTGTGCCAAAGATTGGGCAATGTACGGCCGGTACAATTCTACCAGCTGGTCGTATGTTTTTTCCCGCAGGTACTCTGTTGCTGCAGTATCATCTCCGCAAACAATTGCAATACCATCCGCCACCGTCATCTGCCTGATTGCATCGGCAAAGATAGGATATGCTTCGGAAGCGGTGTGTTCCGCACTGCGGTTCAACCGGAGCACGACATCTTCAGCCAGTTTTTCCCCGCCGGGAATAGCATTGATGTACCCCAGCAATGTATCTGCCTCTGGAGGCAGCATAATTTTCAACAATGCATTACCGTAGTATCCGTCTTCTGCGGACAGATCTCCGGAAGCTACTTCAATTCCGTTCAGCAGGGCTTCTTTCATCGCAGAAACCGCTTCACCATTGGTAAAAACCGGTTCCTGTCCCAGAGACGAAATAAAGGATTCCAACTGCGTTGTTTCACATGATACACAAAATACTAATATTATAGTACACAAAATAAATGCTTTCTTCATGCTATTCATAAAAACAGTATATCGTGAACAATTGATATTGGCAATAATAAAAAAATATGCTTGTAAACAGATTTGTTTGCCGATATACTGTATATATTATCGTCAAATAAAATCGAGGTTAACATGGCAGGACGTAAAAATATCGGTAAAATTATCATATTACTTTTTCTTATCATTATTTTGATTCTTGCCGGTTTAATGTGGTTTGACTATCTGGGAATTATACAGGCAAAATCTGTGTTTTCACCTGTATACAAGTTGTTCGGATTGCAGGTTCAGACATCCCGCTCCGCAACATCATCAGATCCATTGGAAGCAAATCTTGACAATGATAGATATTTGAAGCGGCTGGAAGCGCTCACCCTCCGGACTGAAGAACTGGATAAGCGGGAAGCAGAAATTGCAAGAGCAGAAGCATTAAATGAGCAGACTGCCCTAGAATTGGAAGACAGACGCATTGCCCAAGAAGAACGGGAACAGACGTTCAATAATACCGTAAGCCGCTATGACAGCAGGCAGGCTAATATCATCACTAATGTCCAGAACCTGAACAATATGCCGCCCCAGAATGCCGTTGACATACTGGTAGCCATGGATGATCAGGATATTATTGATATACTGCGGATGGCTGATACAATTGCAACTGAAAATGAAAGCCAGTCCCTGTCATCAGTATGGCTGCAAATGATGCCGGCTGAACGGGCAGCCCAGGTACAGAGAAAAATGCTCAGCAAACCGGTGACAACCGCAACAGACACAAGCACTGCAACCAACTGAATCATGCACGGTGATTAAACCGGCTTATAAACTGATATTTCCGCCTAACGTCCAGGACACAACCTGCCCGGCATCCGGTTTACGGGCAGGGGTAAACTGAATCTCACCGTACAGGGTAAATGCGGTTCCGGTCATAATACCCGTATTCAAAGACGTTACGGTTTCCAGCCGGACAGACACCGTATCCTGGTACTGCAACCGGGACAGATCCCGCAGTATACTCCCCAGATGAAGAATATCCCAGGAATTATTGGTGCGCAGCCATGAGCCGGTATATGCGACTTGCATTCCCAAACGGTTTACATACACCGGGATAACCGGTATCCCCTTCTGGACTTCCAATGTCAACAGATATACCCGGAGCGAGACGTCTGCAAAACGGGACAATGCAGGAAATAAATCCGCCGCCACTGCCAAAGGAATCAAACCGGGAATACGGAACAACAGGCTGCCACCGGTATTTCCGTACCAGATATTTCCGAATGTTGAATACAGCACATCCCCCAGCAATGTTACCTGTACCCCCTGCACATTGTAAAATCCTTTCCCCCCGGAACGGAGCGTCGTATATTGTACGACAACCCGGTTGGATACCGTGTGGACAAAACCGCCACCAGATTCCTGGTACCGGCCTCCATACCACCGGACGGTATCAGATAATATCCACCGGGAGACCCTGCCGGCAGGAACAGAAACAGAGACATTCCCCTCCGCTGTTGCCGCATAAAAATCAAGATCAGAAAAAACAGCGGAACTGCTTAGGGAAAACAATGTACCAAACAAATTCAGACCGACACCACACTGCCGGGTAAACGGATCATATCCTCCGCTGAACAGTATAAAACACCGTTCTTCAGGATCTCCGGTCAGCCAGGTTCCTCCAAGCATCAGCGATTCCAGCGGCTCCAAATCAAACGAGTACCGGGGAACAACCGCAACCGGAAATAACGTTCCCTGTAACAGATACCGGAACGGATTATAATTTGACAGCCGGTCTGTTTCAGAATCGTGCTTAAGTACCGCAGCGGCAGACTGCTCCGGAATACCGGTATCCGGCAACGCCAGTTGCGGTACGGACAGATTATCCCCTGCCGGTTCCGGAGACGTTCCCTGCAGCGGGACCGCCGTCCCGGCTCCTTGAAACACCGCATACTCCAGCCCTGCTGCATCCAGCAGCAGAATCCGGTGATAATCAAAAAAATGGGCGCAATACAGAATCCGTCTGTCATCCGCCGGTACCGGAGCAAACACACCACCGGAAAGAGTTGTCCGGGAAAGATAAAACATCCCTGCTCCGGCATCCGCTGCGTTCTGCGCAACGTACAGACTTCCGGCATTATCCGGAACATCAGCACCGGATATACCGGAAGCTGGAACCGTAGTACCAGTTGCAGGGACAGCATACCCGGCAGGAATAAAAAATCCCAGTCCGGGAAACGTATCCCCGGATGCCCAGGAAAACATCAGGACACCATTGTCCGTAGCGCTCAGGCTTTTCAGGGAAATTCTACCAGCCTGCTCCGGCAGACGGTATTCCCGGCAGACACCGGTTTCCGGTTCTAACAAATACAGCCGGTCAGATAAACCGCCGCAGGAACCGGTAAATGCCAGCTGACCGGTACCGCAATCAGTTAAAAAGCCGGCGTACGCCCCCGCCGGTAATTTGTATGTAAAATCCGGCTGTCTGTTGACAGAAAAATTACTGCCGTCTCTCGTAATTTTATATCCACAGATGAAGGATTCCTGACCTTCAGTTATGATACCTACAGCATACCTCCGGCCGCCAGCAGCAGAGAAAACAGTCCCTTCACGCAAGCCGCTTCCGGCAATCTTCCGGTAGTGCCCGGAATCCATGTCATACACATATACACTGTTCCGGCTGTCTCCGTTCCATTCAGTCCGACAGCAGGATACAGCAAGGTATGCGCCGTCAGTACTAAAAGAAATACGGGTTGCGCCACTGAACGATGTCACGGTACGGACTTTATCCGGGGAACCGGAAGGCCGGAACTGTATCTTCCCTGAATAGCCGTCAATCCATGCAGTTCCCCGGGAAGACGCTGTCAGCGATAAATACAGCCCTTCCCTGCTGATTCCGGCAGGTTCAGATACAATGTTTCCGTCAACGGGATCAGCCGGAACACCGGGAACCGTAACCGAATCCCTGAAACGTTCCCATGCATCTTTCAGCGGAATACCATACACAAGCTTGAAAACACCCGGCATAAGTTTGAAAAAATGCAGTTTTCCCCACTCATATAAAAACTGACCGTACCGGTCCTTCCCGTACGTATCAATAAGCCACCGGGTAAAAGCTCCGCCGAATATGTACGGGACATCACCGGACGGATAAACATCCCTGGCTCCGGCTGCATCCTGCCATGACGGAAACCGGTCCTCCAGTACCGCCTGACGCAATACGTGCAGTGCAAATCCGTCATTAAGACGGCCTTCTCCTGTCTCACTCTCAAGAGCAACTGCAGCACCTTCGGTAAACAACGGAGACGCATACAGCAACGCCGGATTGAAATAGTCACCGAACACAGACGACAGTCCCCGCAACAAGGGGCTTTTTATATTCAATGATACGGCGTGAACCAATTCATGATAAAAAACAGATACTAATGTTTCAGAAAAAACCGTCAGCCCGGATGTGTCTGTGGAAAACGGTAGTGTATCATATACAACAATCCGGTTATAAGGCAAAACGGTAAAATAAGCATTCAACTGGTCATGGGAAGGATTGAGCACTACCGGAAGCCGGAGATCCGGCTCCGCAGAAAGCTCCCGGCACACTCTGAGGTATAAATTGTCAACTGTTGCAGCAAGTATACCGGCAGCAACCGATGATTCGGACGGGTAAATAATATCAAAGTAATCCGTCTGCACCATGTGTATACCGGAATCCTGGCAAATTCCCCCGGCATACACGGTAACAGATGCCATCGACAGCAGTATAGACAATACTGCTGTCCGGAATCTATTGAGACAACGCAGCGATTGCCGTTCCCAATGTAATGTCGTTTTCAACAGATACCAGCTCAAAATACAGATGGCGCTGTTCCGTCAGAACTGTATTCAGATACCCCCGGAGCCGTTGCTGCAAATTATGTGTTTTATAGAAGGTTGTCCCGTTACACAACACGCAAACCGGGCGGGTCGGACTGGTACCGGCACCGCTCTTAATAACACAGGCTGCGATAATTGATGCAGTCAGCCGGGCAGATCGTTCCACTACAGCGTCCAGAATCGTATACATGGTATCGTAATCTGCTTCGGTTCCGTCCATAATAACCCGTCCCAGAACGGTGTCAGTACGATATGGTCCGTAGAAAAACCGGTCCATATCAAACAGTTCCGCTTTTGGCAGTGCCGCTAAAGCTTCCGCTACCGGCGCAGAAAACAGGCCTTCGTGGGCGGCAGATTTCAGCGCCAGTGTTGCAACCGGTCCCAAATACGCCCCGGAACACATCTTTTCCATAACATATTTACCGGGTGTATTGGTTGTCTGGTCAAAAGCCACATCAAAGGCAGACCGGGGAAGTTTATCAAACATTCCTGATTCACAGACAACGATTTGTGACGGCGGAACCGGTACGGCAGATTCCGCAATTTTTGCAATTTTCCCGGATTCGATGTATGCGGCATTCATACCGGTACCAAGAATCAGTCCCACGTATGAGCTGTATTTTACACCGGGAGCAGCACTGGCAGCACCCGCCTGCAACGCTGCGGTGGTGTCGTTCAGCAGGACAATCCGTTCCGGGCGTGTCCATCCCCGTTCAACCAGTGCATCGGAAAGGCACTGTCCTACCAGAGATCCGACAACTTCCTTTGCTTTTATTTCTTTAGAAAAAGCAATAACCTGTCCGTCCCCGTCGGGCATAATATTCATTGCATATGAAAAACAAAAGCCGATGCGGCTGCTCTGATTTTTCAGATGATCAAGATTCTTTGCAATTGCTTCAAAAAATTCTTTTTTTGACAGCTCGCGCTCAATTCCCGGCATGGAACATTTTTTCAAATGGGAAATTTCTGCAGCACCGGATTCATCAAATGTAACCAGACAGGAACGGAAATTCGTTCCGCCGGCATCAATTACGATTACCGAAGTGTTTTCGGTGCACCTTGCGGCGGCATTCCCCATGTCGGAATCATGGGCTGCCGGGCATCCATGGGACCGTCACCGGTTCCTTTATCCAGCCCAAGCTGCATATCATACAGCAATCCGTTAATCACCGCATTTACATCAGGACCGCCGACCGGGAACCCGTTGCGTCCTAAAAAAGCCGCCACATTCTGATACACACTCATACAACAAACCTCGATTTTCAGTAGTTTCTTCAGTATACCACAGGAATATTCCCCTTGCAACAGAAATCTATTTTGCATACAATGGCGTCTATGCGTGAAAATTTACGGGACGAACTGAATGCAGAACAATATGAAGCAGTCACCACAACAGACGGTGCACTGTTGATTATTGCCGGAGCCGGCAGTGGTAAAACACGGGTCATTACATTCAGAATCGCATATATGCTGGATAAGGGTATTCCCCAAAGCCAGATTCTGGCACTGACGTTTACCAATAAAGCAGCCCGGGAAATGGAAGAACGGGTAAAAGAACAGACCGGAAAAAAACTGCAGAACCTTACCGTCTCCACATTCCACGCTTTCGGGGTAAAAATCCTGCGGCAGGATATTGATAAACTGGGCTGGCGGCCGAATTTTTCTATTTATGATGAAACAGACCGGAACCAACTGATAAAGGAAACCGGCAGGGAACTGGGCTTTACTGCCGATGCGCTGGACGTGTATTCCGTGGGGAATCTGTTTTCCAACATTAAAACCGGGCGCTGGACATGGGATAATCCCGATCCTAAAAAACGGGGAAACAGCCAGTATCGGAAACTGTACGAAGAATACCAGTCAGGGCTACAACTTTACAATGCGGTGGACTTTGATGATTTGATTACCCTGCCCATCCGGTTGTTTACGGAACACCCGGAGGTATTGGCAAAATACCGGGAACGGTACAAATACATTATGGTGGATGAATTTCAGGATACATCAATCCAGCAGTATGAATTCATGCACCTGCTGGCAGATAAAAATGTGGCTGTTGTCGGTGATGACGACCAGTCAATCTATTCCTGGCGGGGTGCCAATTACGAAAATATCAGGATGTTTGAGCGGGATTTTCCCGGCGTAAAAGAAATACGGCTGGAACAGAACTACCGTTCCACAGAAACAATTCTTGCGGCGGCAAACGGCGTCATTTCCCACAACACAAACCGCAAAGATAAATCCCTGTGGTCGGGGAACGGTTCGGGCCGCCCCATCGAAATATATCTGCCGGAAAACGAGGCGGCGGAAGCGGATTTTATTGCGGAAACGATACAGAGCATCCGTATGGCAGAAAAACGCAGCTATGATGACTTTGGGGTACTGATGCGGGCAAACACCCAAAGCCGGGCAATAGAAGAAGCGTTTCTTGAGTCAAACATTCCCTATACGATGAGCGGCGGTACTAGTTTTTTCCAGAGGAAGGAAATAAAAGACGTTATCAGTTACCTGCGGGTATGTGCAAACCACGATGATGACATCAACCTGCTGCGGATTTTGAATACCCCCCGCCGGGGAATCGGTAGGAAAACCATAGAAGACCTGAACGCTATCGCCAATGAAAAAAAATGCTCTTTATGGAACGCAATTCAAACTGCCGTAAAAGGCGCTGGTGCCCGGCAGGAAAACGACTTTGAACTGACACCGGAATCCGGCAGTCCGGAACCGGTATCCGGATTCAGCAGCAAAACAATCCATGATTTGGAAGAATTCTCCCGGCTGATTACAGAGCGCAGGGCCGCACTGCTCAGCGGCAAAGGATTGGCAAAAAAAGTCAGGGCTTTAGTTGATGAAATCGGTTATTGGGATTACCTGATCGGTGAATATCAGAAAAATGAAAAGGCAGCCCGGTTCAAATTCCTTAATATCGAAAGCTTAATCCAATCAATTGAAGCATGGGAAAACAATCCCGACAATCTTGATCCTTCCCTGTTCAACTACCTGAACCGGGTTACTCTGCTGTCCAGGGACGACATGGATGATGATACCTTGAAAGGCAAAGTAAATCTGATGACAATACATGCGTCAAAAGGGTTGGAATTTCCGGTAGTTTTTATTGCCGGTGCAGAAGAGGGCATTATTCCCCACGCCCGCAGTATCGAAGAAAGTGAAGATAATATAGAAGAGGAACGGCGGCTGTTTTACGTGGCAATAACCCGGGCCAGGGACAAGCTGTTCATCTCCAGCTGCCGGAAACGGCGGAAAATGCAGAACACGGTGGAATGCACACCGTCCCGCTTTATGGATGAAATACCGGCCAATCTGGTGGAATACCACGAACCCCAGACCGCAGTGGACACCCAGACAGCCCGCCAGATATTGGAAAATATGAAGCTGAAATTCTCTACCGGAGCATGATAATGGAATCTTATCCCGTACTGTTGTTCGTTGACGCTACCGTCCGCCCCGCCGGCATATCCCGTACCGGAAGATTGTGCCGCAGTTACCTTGACGCTTTTTCCCGCAGCCACCCGGAGTACCGTATTACCCGGATACAGCCGGATAAAATGAATCTGAGCCCCAAACACCTGTCCGTTCTGGAAGAAGAAACTGCCCTGCTGGCGGCGGGGCGGACGGATCACCCCATGTTTGAAGCAGCCCGTCAGTTTGCTGCTGCTGACCGGATTCTTATCGGGGCTCCGTACTGGGATTTCTCTTTTCCCGCTGTACTGAAAATCTATCTGGAACGGATCTGCGTCAGCGGCATCACATTCACATATGAACAGGACCGGCCGGCCGGGCTGTGCCGGGCCCGGAGACTGGACTATCTGACAACCTGTGGCGGCTTTGTAACCGGATTTGATTTAGGCAGCGTTTACATAACAAAAATGTGTTCTACACTTCTGGGAATACCGGATTGCCGCAGTCTGGTGGTGGACAAACTTGATACGATGTATGCTGACATTGAAACGATAATGCAGGAAGGATGCCGCCGGGCGGCAGAGCTGGCAACATCAGAGACTGTCCAATAAAAACAGCCTGCCCGGCCGGCCGGATAAAGCGGTATGTCAGGGCATACCGAACCGGTAACCGTCCGGAAACAGGCTGCAGCTGTACGGAACCGGCAGATACAACTGCCGGTTTCAGGTGTTATTTCAAATTGATAATTGATTTATCATAGTCATCCGGCGGAACAAACCCCATCAGCTCCATAATCGTTGCCGGCCAGCTGGAAATCCCCAGTCCTTCATTCAGCGTTGTATTGTCATATTCACCCTTGTATTCGGGGTCATAGATAATACCCGGTACCGGATTCAGACTGTGGCTTGTCTTTGCTTTGGGAGAACCGTCGGCATTTACCGCAACAGAGCCGTCTTTTTTATGTTCGTACATATCGTCGCTGTTACCGTGGTCAGCAGTAATACACATAATACCACCGGCTTCATCAATCGCTTCCTTGATGCGGCCCAGCTGTAAATCCATGCCTTCCATGGAACAGACGACAGCATTGAACACACCGGTATGCCCGACCATGTCCCCGTTGGGGAAATTGAGGCGGATATGGTCATATTTACCGCTCTTGATTGCTTCAATAACTTTATCAGTAATCTCGGCACACTTCATCCACGGACGCTGTTCAAACGGTACTACATCGGATTTGATTTCCACATAATCTTCCAGCTTTTCATCGAATTTTCCCAGTTTGTTACCGTTAAAGAAATAGGTGACATGCCCGTATTTCTGGGTTTCAGAAATTGCCATCAGCCGTACACCGCTTTTAGTCAGGTATTCACCCATTGTCCGGTCAATGCTGGGCGGATTTACCAGATACTGGCGGGGAATGTGCAGGTCACCGTCATATTCCATCATGCCGGCATATTCCACCGCAGGAACCCGCTTCCGGTCAAAGTGGGGAAAATCCGCAGTTGCAGGTGTTTCAAATGCAGCGGTCATTTCCAAAGCCCGGTCACCCCGGAAGTTGAAGTAAATGACGCTGTCGCCGTCATTGATGGTACCCACCGGTGTACCGTTTTCCGCAATCACAAACTCATGCATATCCTGATCCAGCAGACCCGGGGTTTCTTCCCGGTAAGTTTTGATTGCTTCCGTTGCCCCGGCGAACATCCTGCCTTCGCCCAGTACATGAGCTTTCCAGCCCCGTTCCACCATGCTCCAGTCTGCATTATACCGGTCCATTGTCATGTACATACGTCCGCCGCCGGATGCAATCCGGTAGTCTGCATCACTGAATGAAGCAAGATATTCTTCCAGCGGTGTAATATATTCCAAAGCAGATGTGGGATCCACATCCCGTCCATCCAGCAGGGCATGAACCCGCAGTTTTTTTACACCGTCAGCATGGGCACGCTCAATCATCGCTTTCAGGTGGTCAATGTGGGAATGGACATTACCGTCCGACACCAGCCCGATAAAATGCAGGGTTGAACCGGCATTGTTTACGTTTGCAATCAGTTTTTTCCAGGTATCACCGGCAAACATGGAACCGCTGGAAATAGCGTTGGACACCAGTTTTGCTCCTTGGGCAAAAACCCGTCCGCACCCCATGGCGTTATGGCCTACTTCGCTGTTTCCCATGTCCGCATCAGAGGGAAGCCCCACGGCGGTACCGTGAGCCTTCAGTTTTGTGTGGGGGCTCAGTTTTGTCAGTTTGTCAAGCCATGCCATCCGGCTGGCTTTAACCGCATCGCCGTCCTCATATTTTCCGTATCCCACGCCGTCCATAATCACCAGGACAACCGGTCCCCGGCGGCCTTTCCAGCCGGGATTTTTTTTCAATGCCTGTACTGTCTCTGCCATATACATTCCTTTGCGGAACCTGTTGTTCCGCCGTTAAATTCTTCGTTATCAATATTACTGATTTTCAGTACATTGTTCAATTACGGCACACAGTACAGCCGTTTTACCCGGCAGAAACAACCCGCAGCGGAATGTAAGCGGTATATACACTGTTGAACATTGACCGGGGTGTACCGGAAGTATGGGGAGGCACGTACGATGTCAGAGATCTGCTGAATGCAACCGTTGCCCTCAGAGACGGGAAAAAAATCACCGAAATGAAGCTGGGTGCCGCACAAAAAACAGCGCTTAACCTTGTCCTTAAAAAAAATCAAAGGAAACCGGCATTAAAAAATTACTGAAAAACATAATGCAATTTAATCTGTTGCAAAATTATAGCACGGTATCAGAATTTAATCCTGATACCGTGCCGGTAGAACGTGGAATCTGTAAACCACAACCGTATAAACCTTGCGGTGGAATTACGGTAAAACTTTCAAGTCAAAATGTACGGGCAGTATGTGAAGCTGACAGGATATTCCCTTACCGTTTTGAATTGACCGAGTGATATTTTATATGCGGGCTTTGCCGTTGCGCTCCATCCCGAGTAATTTTATTTTTCTTTCAATTCCCCCGGCATAACCGGTGGGTTTTTCATTTGCGCCGATTACCCGGTGGCAGGGGATGATCAGGGATATTTTATTTTTCCCGGCGGCGCCTCCCACCGCCCTGGGCGACATTCCTGCAAGAACCTTTTTTTCAACAAGAATTGCGGAAATTTTTCCGTACGTGCTTGTCGTTCCGTAAGGTATTTGCTGTAAAGTTTTCCACACTTCAATTTGGAACGGACTTCCTGTCATGTGGAGCGCCGGCGTAAAAGAAGGTTCTTTCCCGGAAAAATAAACATCGAGCCAGTTTTCCGCCGAAACAAAGACACCAGGGTTTTCTTCCTTGGGCAAGTCCGCTTCTTGGAACGGAAAATGTTTTTGCCCCGTAAACCAAAGTCCTGTCAGCCCGATGTCGTCCGCAGCCAGAAGAATTCTGCCCAAAGGAGAAGGGTAATAGGTAATGTACTTATAATATTTTTCCGTCGTCGCCATGTTGCCATTATAATACTTCCGTGATGATTGTAGAATATTAATCTGCCTGAAAAGCCCCGGTGTTTAATGAAACCGGAATTAAATTTGAATCACCGGAACAAGGCCCTGGCTGTGTCAAGTCAGTAAATCAATTCAAAGTCTTTCACGGTAAGGGACGCATCCTTTTCCCCTTTGAATTCGTCCCCGTGTGCGCTGGATGCGAACACGATATTGATGTGGGTGACAGGCATATCACTTGTTCCGATGATGTCGTCGCCGGATAAAACAGGTGAGTCTTTGAGGTGCACGCCATAGCTGAAAAAGGCTGACAGGGTTCTCATGCCGTTCGCATCCGGTTCAGAAATCAATATATCCGGCGTGTCCGTAACGGTATCCGCGGTTCCTATGTAACCGGCGGCGGCTACAACCGACCGTATGCCGTCACTCCTGTTTTCCAGT
>CALXOI010000024.1 GCA_944389965.1 uncultured Treponema sp. | reverse complement strand
CTGAACCGAATATTGAATTGCTGCTGGCAGGGTATATAGCATTCAATCTGCCAGAGGAAATATATCCTGAATGGCAGAAAAATGTTACGGCAATCAGCCTGAAGTCAGAAACGGCTGCCGCAGAATTTCTTTCCCGTCAAGAAGAAATAACATATAAAGTGCAGGCCATGAGGATTGCTTCCAACAGTATATTCCATGCGGATGAACAACCTGAAACCGAACTGTATCAGACAGCGTATTCCCGGATATATCTGCCTGAAATCAGTAAAATCTGCGGGGAATACAACATCAGTGAATACATCTTCTTGGGACTTATCCGTAGCGAAAGTTTTTTTGACCCGGTCATTACATCCCATGCAGGAGCTATAGGACTTGCCCAACTAATGGCACCTACTGCCGCAGACGTTGCGCGAAAATTGGGAATAACCGAATATGACTTGAACGATGCAGCAACGAATCTCCGTTTTGGGGCATTCTATCTGGCAGAACTTGCCGGACGGCTGGACGGCAACATACTGGATGCATTGTTCGCCTATAACGGCGGCATTACCAGAGTACGGACATGGAAAAAAAGTGCAGAAAATTTATCTGCAGACCTGTTTTTGGAAATCATCCCGTTTGCTGAAACCAGGGAATATGGCAGAAAAGTTGTATCTGCAGCGGCTATGTACGGAATGTTGTATTACAATCTGTCGCCTGTCTCCGTTGTACAGGAAATCATGGATTTATAGCCTGCACACCGTGGAGTAATTCATACGGCGACCAAGTAACCCGTCACACCGGATTTGCGGCCGGATAACTTTATACCAGTCTCCGGGACGGTTCTGTATTCAAACACACTGTACCGCCCGGATTCCGGAATAATTATTTTGTTTCGGCAACCCATACTCCGAGCCATTCACCAGCCGGCGGTTGTTCCTGCAACCGGCGGCACTTTTCCACATACCGGGCGGCGGGAACATCCCGGTCTGCCAACGCCGTGAAAGCCTTTTCTGCCGCAGCAAACTGACCTTCATAAAACAGATGCAGGGCGTTCTCAAAAGATTGAAGCACATCTTTACGCCGGCGGTATTCAGCAGCAGTCATGGGTTCAAACACCGTGACCGCTTCTTTTTTTCCGACAACCGCCGCCCGGGCAAGTTCCCGGAAACAGAGTGCCGTACCAGCTTGCTCCGCTTCTGTTTTTGCTGCCAACGAACACATACAATACGTGCCGAATTGTTTGTTCAAACCTTCCAGCCGGGCAGCTAGGTTTACGGAATCTCCCAGCATAGTGTAATCGAAGCGGCTCCGGGAACCCATATTTCCTACCACGGCATCACCGGTATTCAGACCGATACGCATATAAAACGGGAGTCCTGTCCGCCGCTCAAAACCGGGACGCAGTTCCGCCAGTTTTTCCTGGCACCGCACCGCTGCTTCCAGCGCCCGGCGGGCATGATCTCCGCAGGAAACCGGTGCATTCCAGAAAGCAATAACTGCATCCCCTTCATACTTATCAATAGTCCCGCCGGATTCCAGAATAATATCCGTCATCACAGATAAATAATCGTTCAGCAATGCAGTAAGTTCCTGCGGCTCCAGTTTTTCTGAAATACTGGTGAATCCCTGCACATCAGAAAAATAAATGCTGATTCTGCGCCGTTCACCGCCCAGTGCCAACCGTTCCGGATGGGCAATCAAATCTTCTATGACTGCAGGACTCAGATATTGCCGAAATGCAGACTTGAGGTAGCGGCGCTGTTTCCCTTCCCTGCTGTAACAAACCAGCACGGCTGTCCCGAACGACAGTACCAAGGCAATCAACGGTGCAGCAACCGGAATAACAAAACCTGCCGCAAAAACAATATACGCCAGCACGGTATACAATATTCCTACCGCAACAAAACAAATTCCAGCCGCAACCGCCGTAAACCGTTTCCAGTGGAACATTTCCGCAGCAGAAACCGGAACCACACCGGCAGCGGCACAAACCAGTACCAGTAAAAATACCAGTACTGCCGGAACCCGCGTCAGAAATGTATCCTGCAACAGGTTGTCCAGCAGCGTAATATGCAGCCCGACACCCGGATATACGGCAGAAACCGGCGTGGAACAAATATCAAACAAACCCGGTGCATAAAAACCGAAAAAAACATACATGCCGGAAAACATTTCCGGCTCAAGTAACGGTTCCCCACCGTTTTGTACCGCATAATAACTCTGAAGAATCTGCGCCGCACTATAGGGGACATATGATTCAAGGGACCGCTGGAACCTCAACAGTCTGCCGCCGGCCGGTTCTGTCTCCGGCAACGGCAGGGATTCACCCGCCGCATATACCGGTGCTAGCCCCAGGGATGGAACAGAATAATCACCGTACTGGTAATACAGCGGCAACTGCCGGATTGTTCCGTCAGAGGATACGGTACTGTTCACATTCCCCAGCACGGCGGCAGCATTGCAAATACTGTCAACCGGGAACAAAACCGGTGAAGAACCCGGCTCACCGTCGGCGCCAAACGGCGGGAGCGGCGCACCGTCTTTCCAACCGGAAAAAGTCCCCTGTATATCATCAAAAAAAACACTCTGGACAACCCGTCCATAATCTTTGCACGCAGCGGCAAACGATTCATCGTCGGCGGCACCATATACGGATGGTTCGGTATACAAAACATCAAACACTACAGAAGCAGCGCCGCCTTCCTGAAAAAACCGGACTAAATCACCGTATGCGCTGCGGGGCCATGGCCAGCTCCACCCCAGTTCCTGGTTTGCCCAGTCAAGGCTGTCCTGATCCAACAGAACCAACGCAATATCTTCTGACGGCCGGAGTACCGGTGCCGTGACATACATCCGGTGGTCATACACCATATTTTCCGGCTTTGCCAACAAACCTGTATACTCTGCAACGAGAACCACCCCGCACACCGCAGCAATAATAATTCCCGCCCGGATTACCAGTTTCCGCAGCGTACCTGTATCCGTAGCCATGACTTCCTCCGTTACAGGGACACAACCGCTGCGTTGTACCGTTGCTGCCGCACTGACGGTACGGAAACTTCCGGATATGCGGGCAGTTCTTCACGGACTTTTTTAAGACGGTTTTCTGCAGAAGGATGGGTAGATGCAAAACCACCGGAAGAATGGGGCTGCCGCTCTTTCAGCAATGTCAGCATTTCCGTCATAGCCGCAGGATTGTAGCCTGCATTGTACATGATTTCCAACGCAACCGCATCGGCATCGTATTCCTGGGACTGGGAATAACCGGTATTCACCAGTGTTGTCACAATTTCATTTACAGACTGATCAAACACATCCGCAACATCCTGCAATGTTTCATTTCCGGAAAGCGTCATCGCAGCTCCAGCCGTTGCCAGCAGGGCTTCGGAAATACGGCTTGTTTTGATGGCATTGATGCTGTGCATCAACTGAATGTGGGCGACTTCATGGGCAAGAACTGCAGCCAGAGCATCTTCGCTGTCAGTACATTCCAATAAACCGCGGGTAACCAGAATATGTCCGCCGGAAGTTGCAAAAGCATTTATCTGATCAGAGTCAAGAATCGCAACATGGTATCCGTTGAATAACTCGGGACGGCTGGAATTGATAACCAATGTACCGCACACTGCATTCAGATATTCAGTCAGCTTTTGATTCTGATACAACGTATATGACTCGAACAATGTGGCGGCAACAGCACGGCCTATATAATATTCCTGTTCCGGTGTGATAGTTTCCGACGCCTTGGTGACAGCAGAGCCGGCTTTTCCCACCGATGACAGAATACTGCTGCCGGTTATTTCACCGACAGCACTCATACTTTCAAACAGGGAATTGGACACTGCACAGGATACCGTCAGCAAGCAGCACACTGCACACACTGCCGGAAACAATACTTTTGAAGATTTCATTCTTCACCTCCCGACAGCTGACCCTGCACAATAAATTCATACAGAGCTGAATCTGAAACTGTATTTTTTTCGATACGGTCAACCATATCATATCGGAGACTGTTGTTTTCCTGTCGGAATACATCCTCCACTTCCGCAGAAAAACCCTTTCCAGCAAGTGCAAGTTCATCAGCAGAAGCAGATACACCCAGGCTACCGTTCTGCAACACAATTTTCTTTTTTGTCAAACTGGAAAGGGGTATCCAGCCCCGCAGGGATGAATCAGAAGTGCTTACAACTTCTGCCCATTTTCCTTTTTCCGCAGTAATTTTAACCTGATCGCCATAAGCCACGGCACCGACTTTTCCGGCGAAAAAACCGGTTCCGTCCCGAAGGACAGACTCCTGCACGTTGACATACATAGTATCACCGGCTTTAGCAAACATAACTGAACCGGCACACACTAACAGCAGGTACAGTACTGTTTTTTTCATTTTAAAAACTCCTGACACAATTCCTCCTCTCTGTCCGGACAGCAAAATTCTACCATCCTGATGACAAATCGAACCTTTTTTATAGTATACCATAGAGAATGTATTTTTAAAACTTTTTTCAACCTGATTTTTCCGGTTGTCCGCCCGCTGCGGCTATCCGCCCGCAGGTCGTTTGCGGGATTCGGTCGCCGGTCAGTTCCGTCTGCTACCGGGTGCGGCTGCCTGCCGGCTCCGGTTATACGCCAGTTCCAGTTGCGGCTGCCTGCCGGCTCCGGTTGTCCGCTGCGGCTACCCGCCCACAAGTCGTCTGCGGGATTCGGTCGCCAGTCCTCCGGCTGACTGCCGGATTTGGGTGCAATCACAGATAAGCCCACACGTACCCGCACATTTTTTCCGGCACACACTGGCTCCGCTTTTTTTAAATACAATATTTATGGATTTAAAGGAATTATGGACGTCACAGAAATTTATTGCCCTGGAAATGACGGGTACCACAGCAAAGATAACCGGATATACTTCTGAAACAGATCCGGCACTATTTAGAGTAGTTTCAGAGCCTCATCAATGCCGGAAAAAATCCGGAACTGTGTCTGATAGAACCAACAACAAATATCAGATACGGAAGTAATCCAGACGTATGTATTTCTCCGTTTTTTTTATAATATTCTTAATTTTTGTACGGAAGCCCTCCGGTTTAAATCCGCTGTTCATCTTCACAAACTCAATTTACCGGAGGAACAATACTCAGATACTATTTTGAAGAAAGACTTAGCACAATATTTCTGCCGGTATCGTGTCCAATTGTCATTTTTTGTTTTTCCCACCCACCGGGAAGACCTTTTCCGCTCCAGTTGCTTAATGCCACCGGTTCTTTGGGAATTCCGAATATACCAGTATCCAATGTTCCGTTATTATTTATATCTTGAAACACCGCAAATGCATATTCTCCCGGAGACAAATTAACGGTTACAGATAGTTCCGGCGTTTCACTAGCTTCTATGAAACCGTAATCCGGAACTTCCTGTTTATGGGAATCTTTACTGCTATAAATCGCAATATATACATCTCCACCATTTACCGTTACATTTTTTACTGTTACGGTCAGAGAAACCTTATCTCCGCTACTTTCTGCCATCACGGTATTATTCAGAAAAATATTTGCAATCAAAAATACCGCTAAAAAAATCAGTACCTTATTCATAATCATAAAATATATTGATTTCTCCTATAAACTGCAATAAGAGTATAGAATCATATATTTTGTAAAAAAAATTTGTAAGAAAAAATTGTACGATAATCATCGGAAAGAACAACAAAATCCCGTAAAAACACCGGTACAACAATCATTCGGCAGGACAGCAAAAAAAAACGCCGGCTTTGCTTGGCTATCTGCCCGCCTGCCTGGACTACACCCGCCAGTTCCAGTTGCAGCTGCCCGTCCGCAGGTCGTCTGCGGGATTCGGTCGCCGGTCGGTTCCATCTGTTGCCGGGTGCCGGTTCTGGCTCCGGTTACACTCCAGCTTCAGCTACTCATCAGATTTAGCTGCCCCTATTGGATTTGCACGTCTACTGCGGCTGCCTGCCCGCAAGTCGTCTGTGGGATTCGGTCGCCGGTCGGTTCCATCTGCTGTCGGGTGCGGTTACACGCCGGTTCCGGTCGCCCGCTGCCGTTGTCCGCCCGCCTGCCTAGACTACACCCGCCAGTTCCAGTTGCAGCTGCCTGCCCGCAAGTCGTCTGCGGGATTCGGTCGCCTAGCTGACTTGACTGCACCCCACCAGTTGCGGCTGCCTGCCCGCAAGTCGTCTGCGGGATTCGGTCACCGGTCGGTTCCGTCCGGTTTCCATGGAAACAAAATCTTTACCCTTCTGCCGGGACACGGTATAATCAGCGTATGAATATTTTTGCTGAGTTTTTACCGGAATTTATGCATTTTTCCAAAGTTGAAACGGCTAACCTGATTCTGTTGCTGGGACTGATTATGTTTCTGGGGGCTATCGGAGGCAGGCTGTTTCAGAAACTGAAAATCCCGCAGGTTGTGGGATATATTGTTATCGGCATTATCATCGGGCAGTCCGGATTCCAGCTGCTCAGTGCCGGTGTCATTACTGCGCTGGAGCCGTTAAGCAGCGTCGCACTGTCACTGATTGGATTCCTGATTGGCGCAGAACTGAAAATATCCGTCATAAAAAAATACGGAAAACAGTTTATCGGCATCTTGTTGTTTGAAGCGATAGTGCCGTTTTTTGTCGTGTCAATTATAGTAACAGCAGTATCTTATCTGGTAACAAAAGATTTCGCCACATCCCTGGCGCTCGGACTGCTTTTAGGGGCAATTTCTTCTGCAACGGCGCCGGCCGCAACAACAGACGTGCTGAAAGAAAACAGAACCCGGGGACCGCTGACGCTGACGGTACTCGGTATCGTCGCAATGGATGATGCTGTGGCATTGATTCTGTATGCTATAGCATCTTCAATTGCAACCGCACTGCTGGGTACCAGCGGTACAACCGGCGGATTTGGAGCACAGCTTCTTGACCTGCTGTACGATGTCAGCGGCTCCATCCTTATCGGTTCTGCGGCAGGGCTGCTTCTGGGCAGATTTATCCGCAACGTCATGACGGATGAGGGGCGCATTGTTTCTTTTTCCTTAGGGGCATTGTTCCTGTCAACCGGTGTCTGCTCATTGCTGGGGCTGGATAATATTCTGGCGGCGATGTCATTGGGCTTTTTTATGGTGAACTTTGCACCGGCAAAAACCAGAAGTACGTTTTCCCTGGTAGAAAAATTTACGCCGCCGATTTACGTCATGTTTTTTGTATTGGTAGGGGCAAAGCTCAATATCTGGAATGTCACGCCGTTCGTCGGTGTAATCGCCCTGCTGTATGTTCTGTGCAGAACAACGGGAAAAGCATTGGGTGCCCGGTTTGGCGCACGGCTCACAAAAGCACCGGTAACTGTTTACAAATACCTCCCGTTCTGTTTGCTCAGTCAGGCAGGTGTGGCAATCGGGCTTTCCATTGCTGCCGGTCAGGATTTTGCCGGTTCCGTCGGCCCAACCATCATACTGGTAATTACCGCCACCACATTCATTGTACAGTTGCTGGGACCTGTCTGTGTCAAATACGGAGTGGAAAAAGCGGGGGAATGCGGGCTGGACATTACAGAAGAAGATTTAATGCAGCAGACACGGGTTTGTGACATCACGTGGGGAACAAAAAAGATTTGCCGTTCCGATTCGCCGGCTGTTGTGGAAGAAACAGAAACCCTGCGGAACATCATCAATTCGTTCAGCCATAACGAAAACCTAAATTACGCAGTCCGGGACAAGGACGGCAGGCTGACCGGCATCATTACCCTTGAGCACCTGAAAGAAGCGCTGCTTGTCAGTGAATTATCAGAAAGTCTTGTAGCATACGATATTATGGAACCTGTCCACAGCACCTGTTCCCCGGAAACAACGGTTCCCCAAGTGTATACGCTTTTTTCCCAGGATGACACGGAAGTGATACCGATTGCTGATTCAGAGGGAAAAGCCTGCGGGGTTGCAGAAAAATATATGCTGGACCACTACCTGCACGCCAAAATCATCGAGCTGCATCAAAAAGCGGCGGCATTAGGCTAACCCGGTACGGGGCGTGCGGCAAGCCGGTGTTTCTGCGGAGGCAGGTGCCGGAAGCCGTACCGGTTATGGAATACCGCCAGACATACCCTGCAACCCGGTGCCTACACAAAAAGCAGCGCTGTAACCGATACCGGCAGCAGGATGGCAACAACATAGCCGGGGATTCCATTGAGTACCAGTCCGTCCTGCGGGGAACCGTCCGGTTCTGCACACGGGGCACCGCTACCTGATACCGGTTCCTTCCCGGAGGATTTTTTTCTGCCGCAGTTATCCTGTCCGGACACATTTTCCGCTGCGGTTCCCGCTGCCGGAACCGGCGGGGCAAACATACCGGAACTGCCGCTTTCCTGTCCTGAACTGCAGGAGCACGAAGTTCCGGCAGGAATCCGCTGACCTGCACCTCCGCCGGTACTTTCCGGCATTCCGCAATTCCGGTATACAGACCAAAGCCGGTTGTCAATTGCAGCAATAATCCCGTCCCGGCGGAAATGCAGGGGCTCACGGCCAAGTGCTTCCATATATGCAAACATCTGCGCCAGAAACCGGCCGGCAGCACCGGGCAACGTCACCCGGGAAGCAAGCGCACTCTGGGACAAAAATACCATTCCTGCCAGCGCCAGTCCCCGCCGCAACCCGCTTTCCAGCGCCCCGGACGTAACGGCAAAATTCCCCACCCGGAACAGCACCCGCCCGAAAGGTGAAAACAAGGAAGCTAAAGTAACCGTACAAGTCAGCAGTACCGGCGGCAGAAGACGGACACTCCCCCGCCGGAACAAAGCCAGCAGCAGGAAAAAAAACACTTCACCGGCAAGCACCGGCACATTTCTTTGGAACAAAAATCCGGGAAAACACAGCAGCACTGACAGGAACAAGAGCCGGGGCGGCAGCAGACGGCTCCGGAACCGGGTACTCCGTTCTTTCCACTGAACCGGCAGCTTCATAAAGCACCTTCTAGGGATGCATACCAGCGGGACCGGGCGGCAAACTGTGACGCAAACAGCCCCAACAGCAGCCCGGTCACGGTTCCGGTACACAGCAGCACCGGCGCAATGTACCGGGTAGCGCTACCGAACAGCAGGTACCGGGCAAGCAGCAGCTGGGCGCCGTTGCTGCACAGGGCTCCGGTCAGACTGACACCTGTGAATCCCAAGAGCGGCTTGCTGCGGTTCCAGATAAAAACGTAATACACCAGTATCATGCCGGCTGCGGACGCACAGGAACCGGCAGCAGAAAAAGCGGAAACGTAAGAAAATAATGTACCTGAAATAATCCCCTGCCCTACAGTTTTCAACAGTACCAGCAGCAGGATATGGCGGATGCGCAGTTTGGGCAGCGCCAAAAGAAGCGGAAGGTTTGCCAGCCCCAGCCGCAAAAACGGCAGCGGTTTGGGAATGGCATATTCAACAGCGGAAAGAAACAGACACAATGCCGCAAAAAACGGAACAATCCGGCCGGCATCAGCAGCCGGTCCGGGAACCGCTCCGCCACCGGAAGAACTTACAGAATCCATGCCCACAGTATACGGAACCGGCAGGGTTGTGTACAGCACACAGAGCGAGGCTGGCAGAAATACTGCAATATACTGGGACAGGTATCCCTTACTGTTGAATTTTAAACTCCCATTGAGAAAGATAGTTGTTTAATTTCACCGTTTCCCGGTACATGGTTTCTACAGTACCGGTTGTAACGTTAAGTGCCTGAAGTGTCAAAATATAACTAGGATAGTTAACACTCGACCATATATTAGACCCCACAAAGGAGCGGAATTTTAAACTCCCATGAATAACCGTTTCCGCCCCCGCCATGGCACCGATTTCCTGAATTGAAGCATCTCCAACTTCCCCGGAAAGCTGGAAATTCATTTCTTTTTTTATAGCATCCAAATTCACTCGGTCGGCGACAGTCAATCGGCCCTGTTGTACAAGATATAGAGTCAATTCATCTAGCAGATATGCCGATACAGATGGGGCTTTTTCACCGGCGTCAATACCCACAATCGCAACCGTAGTACCCGTCCTTAATAGGGAAGAAAACTGCTCCGCAGCCTGTTCCAATGCCATATCGACATCCAAAAGCGCCACGTACTCTTCAGGCGGAGGAGACGCACAAGACATTAAGGTACAAACTAAAAAAACGGCTGTCGTAAAACAAAATTTTGGCATATTTTTTCGCATATAATATTATCCTTATCAGGCTACAAATCCCGCCCGAATACAGGACAGTACCGTATTCCGCCGGAATGAGGACTGCCCCGCACCAGCGGAATACGGTATCCGTGCAGTTAGAAAGATTTCCGGTAGGAAACCTGCATAACCGGATTTTCCCCGAAAGGAACCAAGGCAAACCGCAGACCGTCCGGTTCTCCAAAAGCTCCTATCGTACTTCCTGGTTTGTGATAAAAGAATGGACGTACAAATCCGTATATAGTTGCAACTGTTAATATAATAGAACCACTTCCTATCATGGCAAGCGAAGCAGAGTCATCATATTCTGTATACACGGATCCATCACCATATGTCGTAGTCGTTTCAACAGTTCCTAAACCTAACAGTCCTCCCCAAAGCATAATCTGTCCTACAATATGCGATGTTGTAAGAAATATACCGTCACCTTTGTGCCCTGCTTTATAGGAACCAAGACCGAATACTAAATTTTGAAACCCCAGACCGATTCTTTGTCCCGTAGTATAATCTGCATTAATATCTACAATATTTCCTGATGCCGTGGTAGTTTTCCCTAGCAATGGTGCGGTTAATTCATCCAAGGTGACAGTTTCCCGGTACATATCTTCAACAGTTGCTGTCGTGACATTCAGTGCCTGCAACGAAAGAATATAGGCGGATCCCAGCTGCTGCAGGCTTCCGTGGATAACGGTTTCCGCCCCCGCCATGGCACCGATTTCCTGCATTGAAGCATCACTTACTTCCCCGGAAAGCTGGAAATTCATTTCCTGCTTAATGGCATCCAGATTAGCCCGGTTAGCCACTGTCAGCCGCCGCTGCTGCACAAAACGCAGGGTCAGTTCATTCAGCATATATTCAGACATTTCTTCTGTACCGGATGTGATACCTACAATCGCAACCGTGGTTCCTGTCCGCAGTGTGGAAGAAAACTGCTCCGCAGCCTGATCAAGGGCAGTCCCGATATCCACGGCAAATGTTGCCGCAGCCGCAAAAATAAATGCACACACAAACAATAATCTTTTCATCATATTATATCCTTTATTTCCCAGTTGATTTTATTGCGTTATATCCGCTCTACAGAACCGGTTGCGGCAAAGGCAGATTCTTTAATCGCATCTTCTATTTTAATAAGCACTTCTTCTTCCGCTTCTGTTTCCGCCTTTATCTTACCCATAACAGTATCAATCTGGTACTCAAGATTTTCTTGGTCTATTCCGTACAGGGTATAATAGCGGTACTCTTTGGAGCCGTCCGCCAGCTGTACCAGCGTCCAGAAATCCCGCATCTTTGCAAAACCGGAAATAGTTGCCTGAGCCCAGACGCCGGTTACGGATTCCGCCATTTTCCGGACAGATTCACTGTTGTCTTTGTTGCCGGAAGCCAAAGTTCCCGCTGTATTGGTTATGGTCTGCTGGATCTGACGCACCATCTGGGTAGAGGCATCGTTGGTGTCCACCCAGATTTCCAGCAGATCCCGGTCCTGTCCTTCGCCGCTGAATGCCATCGGTACTTTGCCGCTCATTTCCGGCAGCTTTGACAGCAATCCATAATCCCGGCTTGCCACTGCCCGTACCCAGTCGGGAACCGGATCGCCGAATTCCGCACCCTGCCAGTCAAGTGTCCGGGGGGCAGCCACTGCAACTGCCGCTGTTTCAGAAGTTGTTGTACAGGACATGGCTAAAAAAAACAGTGCTGCCATCACCGCAAAACCTGTTTTCATGTGTTTCATCTATACACTCCCTTTCCGGCATTTCCGCCGGTTAATAAAATAATTCCATAAAATGCAGGCGCAAATCTTTTTCTATTTCCGCATAGGCCTTTGCATAGGCGCCATCCAAGTTGACGTGGCCGTATTTCGGATATTGCTTTGAATACGACGCCAGCACCGTTCCGCTCCCGTTGTTTTCCAATACGGAAATCACGATTCCCGGCCGGACAAAAACGCCCACCTGGTTCCGGGATTCGGCAGTGGAAATATCCGCCTGCACCGTGTACCGGGCATTTCCCGCAGAACAGATAAAACCGTTGGAACTTAACAGTTCCTGAAGCACCGTGGCAAAAGTCCCCGCCGGATCGTTGACGACAGCCACCCGGAACGTCATCTGCCGTTTCATGGTATCAAACCGGCGGCGGCTTGTTTCCATCAAATCAAACACTTGTTCCATAGAGTCCCGGCTTTCCGGACTGACAATGCACAGCATTTCCCCGTCCCGCAGCAGGGATTCCGCCCGGTCAACAGCTTTTGCGGCAGCAGAAAAACCGCTGAACCCGCCCAGTCGTTCCGATGCAGCCAGCAGGGACTGGACTTCACTGATGCCATTCTGAAGGTTCCCGTTGCAGACTTCCGCAGCAGTTTTTTTGGAAATGTACGCACACACCGCCCAGTTGTACCGGCTTTCGTTATAGAAAGGTTCCGTGAACTGCACCGCCGGAAGCTCCGTTTCCGAAACAACAACCGTACTGCCGGAAGCCGACCGGTTGGAATTTACAGAGGAATTCCGCTGTGATATGGAATATTCCGTTGCCGTATCCACGGAAATCCGGGCGTTAAAGTACAAAGCCAGCTGGGTCAGAGCATCTTCTTTTGCAGCGGCGGCAGAACGGCCGCTTCCAACCGCACTGATGAAAACCGTCTCCGGATAGATGACATTTTTGTTTGAATACCACAGCGGAGGTTCTTCCGCTGCCAGCGCCGTGACCAGCGCAATCAGAATAAAAAAAGACAGGGATTGTTTCATTTGTATTCCCGCATAAAACCCGGCGGAAGAACCGCCGTAATCAGAGCCGATTCCAGAGTTTATCCTATGCATTCTGTATACATAACTGTCAGTTATGTACTTAGAAAATAATACATAATTGATAATTTGTTGTCAATAACTGTCAGTTATATAAAAATACAAAAACTAATATCTATTAAAGTGGTTTTACTGGTATGACAAATATCCAGCGATGTTTGGCACAAAACATGAAACAGCACCGCAAAAAACTTGGACTGTCCCAAGCGTCTCTGGCTGAACGGGCCGGAACGGCTCCCAATTACATCGCAATGATTGAAGTAGGAAAAAGTTTTCCATCCCTGCCGATGCTTGAAAAAATCGCCGGTGCACTGGAAATTGATGCGCTGGATTTATTTGATAAGCAGGGCTTAACGGCCATCGACAAATCGGCACTTTTTGCGGATTTAATGAAATCCGTTACCGAAGCCATCTCACAAACCTTTGCCGCCCATTCAGCGGTATCAGACAAAACACCGTAACGACAGTACTACCGCAGCCGCAACACAGTACCGGAAGCACGACACAGCTGTCTCACCGCAACCACACACATCTGCCACTGCCACAACAACGCCAGCCGTTGCCACAACACAGCACCGTCACCACACACAGCACCGTCACCACACACAACACCGCACCGCAACACAGTACCGGTACTCATACAACCGCCGCTAACGCAACACGCCAGCCGTTGCCGCAACACAAGCGCCGCAGCCGCAACCACACACAACCGCCACTGCCGTAACACAACTGCCGGTACTGCACACATCTACCGCCGGCACCACAGACAACACCGCACCGCAACACAGCGCCGGAAGCACGACACAGCACCGGCACCACACACAACCGCCGGTACCGCAATACGCCACCCGCTGCCGCAACACAACCGCCGCAGCCGCAACCACACACAACCGCCACTGCCGCAACACAGCACCGGTACCGCAGCCACACACAGCTTCCGGCACCGCAACACAGCGCCGGTACCGCACACAGTACCGGTACTCATACAACCGCCGCTAACGCAACACGCCAGCCGTTGCCGCAACACAGCACCGTCACCACACACAACACCGCACCTCAACACAGTACCGGTACTGCACACATCTACCGCCGCTGACACACACAACACCGCACCGCAACACAGCGCCGGAAGCACGACACAGCACCGGCACCACACACAACCGCCGCTAACGCAACACGCCAGCCGTTGCCACAACACAGCGCCGGTACCGCACACAGTACCGGTACTGCACACATCTGCCGCCGGCACCACAGACAACACCGCACCTCAACACAGCGCCGGAAGTACACACAACTGCCGGCACCGCACACATCTGCCGCTGCCACACACAGTCCAGGCACCGCAATACGCCAGCCACACCGCAACACAGTACCGGAAGCACGACACAGCTGTCTCACCGCAGCCACAACACCAGCTGGGCCGTTTTCTCCTCCATTCCCGCAGAATCCATAAAACCGCCAGGATTGCCGTCTCCCCGGAAATTCAGTATATTCAGTACAGACAGAAACACAGTGCGGACGGTTCAAAACGCGGCTGTTATTTATAGAAGATATATACAATTTTCCCAAAACCGCCGATCGAACCGGACGCAGAAAGAGGATATATGCTGACAATACAAAATCTTTGCTGGTCGCTGCCGGACGGAACGCCGATACTGGACGGAATTGATTTGCAGATTCCCGCAGGAAAACTTACGGTAGTTACCGGTCCCAACGGCGGCGGAAAAACATCCCTGGCAAAACTGATTGCCGGACTGGAACAGGCCGATTCAGGGCGGATTATTCTTGACGGTACAGACATTACAAATTTTGACATAACCAGCCGTGCCCGCAGCGGGGTATGTTACGCATTCCAACAGCCGGTCAGATTCAAGGGTATTTCTGTACGGGATATGTTATCCCTTGCTGCCGGCTGTGACATTCCCAAGGAAGAAGCCTGCGGTTACCTCCATCAGGTAGGGCTGTGCTCCCAGGATTACATCAACCGGGAAGTCAATGCCAGTCTCTCCGGCGGGGAAATCAAACGCATAGAAATAGCCGGCGTTCTTGCCCGCCGGAATGCAAAAGTGCTGATTTTTGATGAACCGGAAGCCGGAATTGATTTATGGAGCTTCAACGGACTGATAGATACATTCCAGCAACTCAAACAACGTAACGACTGTGCGCTGCTGATTATTTCCCACCAGGAACGGATTCTGAATATTGCCGATGAAATCGCTGTCATTGCAGACGGACGGATACGGGAATCAGGTCCGGCAGCAGAAATCCTTCCCCGGCTGCTGAACGGTGAAAAAGCCTGCCGGTGCCCGCTGGGAAAAGAGGAGGCAAAGTGCCATGAATGACATTACGCAAAGCCTGCTGAAAGCGGTGACCGGCCAATCCGGCGGGTTTACCGGAGCATACAACATCAGGGAAGATTCCGGCTGCGCCGGAAGGCAGTCATCTGACCATGTTAAAATCGAACCGAAAACAGACAAACCGGGCATTGACATCAAAGTCAGCAGCGCCGCCCGGCAGGAACAGGTTCTTATACCTGCCTGTGTCACCCATACCGGTGTAGATGATTTGGTATACAATGACTTTTATATAGAAGAAGGAGCCGACATCACGGTTATTGCCGGCTGCGGTGTCCATGCGGAAGACGGAGGCGAAGCACGGCACAACGGAATCCACCGTTTTTTTGTCGGAAAAAATGCCCGGGTGCACTACAAAGAAAAGCACATCGGAACCGGTACTGCCGCCGCTATCCGCAGGATTGATCCGGTTACGGACATTTTTCTGGAAGACGGGGCATTTTTTGAGATGGATTCCGTCCAGATTGGCGGCGTGGACACCACCGACCGGAAAACCAGCGCAATTTTGGGTGCCGGAGCAAAACTGATTATCCGCGAACGGATTATGACAGAAGGGAATCAGCAGGCACGGACGGAATTTACCGTGGAACTGAACGGCAAGGATGCTGCCGCTGACGTAGTTTCCCGCTCGGTAGCAAAAGATGAGTCTTACCAGAGTTTTTATTCCCGGATGAACGGCAACAACCGTTGTTCCGGTCACTCTGAATGCGACGCAATCCTTGCAGGAAACGGAAAAGTGCTGGCAGAACCGGCGCTGTACGCAGGCAACCTGGATGCGGAGCTGATTCACGAAGCGGCTATCGGTAAAATCGCCGGGGAACAGATTGTCAAACTCCGTACATTCGGGCTGACAGAAGAAGAAGCTGAACAGAAAATCATCCACGGTTTTTTAAAAGACTGAGTCCGTTGTATAACCGCAGTTGCTTGCACTGACGGCGCCCTTTACCGTATACTGATACGCAAAGGAGCCGTCATGCAATCAGATTCCAAATCCGTACCGTCCATAACCGACCTGTTGGGAAAAGAAATTCTTTTTTGTGACGGGGGAACCGGTTCCGTGCTTCAGGCACAGGGATTAAAACCCGGCGAGCTGCCGGAAACCTGGAATCTGATTCACCCGGACCGTATCACCGGTTTGCATTACGAATATTTCCGGGCAGGCTGCAATATTATCAAAACAAATACATTCGGGGCAAACTGTCTGAAATTTCCCTGCCGGGGAACACAGTCTTCTCCGGCAGCAGGCATTTCCGTCCCTGTACCGGATGAACCCGGAAACATAAACTGCACAAACCATAATACATCTTCAACGGCAACATCTGGCAACACCGGCGGCGGATGCCCGGAAAAAACGCCAGACGGTACCGCACAAAATGTAGGCGGATGCAGCTGCAGCATTGCAGCAAAATCCGGCCCGGGAACAAACACCGCCGCGCACCGGGATAATGTCTGTGCTGTCCCGGAATCACCGTTCCCTGCAGACGCCGGAGTACCGGATGCCGGCACCACTCCGCAAAACGAAATCTTTTATCTGGAAGACATTATCTCTGCCGCAATTAAAAACGCCGGTTCCGCCCGGCACCGGATAGAAACAGAAACCATTCCTGCCGGAACAATGGAACAGCTCCGGCAGAATTTCCTGATACCCCGGACACGGGAGCCTGCCGTCCAGCCCCATTTTATTGCGCTGGACGTCGGCCCCTGCGGCAAACTGCTGGAACCGCTGGGTGATCTGTCCTTTGAAGCAGCAGTGTCTGTTTTTTCCGCAACAATCCGGGCGGCACTAACCGGCACGGCAGAAAAACAGTATGCCGGCACAGAAAAATCCCCTGAAAACCCGCAACCTGTTCTGGAACCGTCAGAAACTGCGCTCCCGGAAAACCGGCTTCCGGAAGCAGTTCTTTTTGCACCGGCAGCGGCACCGGATACCGGTTTCCGCACCGGTACTGACCGCGGCACCCCCAACAATCCCGGCGACGGCAGCGACAGTGACAGCAGCAGCAGCCCCAGCGGCTCCGACGGTAGCAACAGTCCCGGCAACCACAACAGCACCGGCGACGGCAATCACCGCAGCAGCTCCGACAATAGCAACACCCCCGGCAACTACAGCGGCTCCGCTACTACAGGGCAATCCTGCCGCCCGGTTCCCGTAGACTTGATTCTCATCGAAACAATGAACGACTGTTACGAAGCAAAGGCCGCCGTAATTGCCGCAAAAGAAGTAATGGCAGAAACCGGCATTACCCTCCCGGTTGTCGTCACCACCGTTTATGATGAAACAGGAAAATCCCTCACCGGTTCCGGCGTACAAACCATGGCGGCAATACTTGAAGGTTTGGGGGTTTCAGCCCTTGGCATGAACTGCAGTCTCGGCCCCCGCCAGATGCAGCCGCTGGTGCCCCTACTCGCAGAATCCACCGGTGTTCCGCTGGCGGTAAATCCCAACGCCGGTCTGCCCCGGAGCGAAAACGGTAAAACCGTCTACGACGTCTCCCCGGAAGAATTTGCACAAATCACCGGAACTTTTGTTGACGCCGGGGCTTCCCTGATAGGCGGCTGCTGCGGCACAACACCGGAACACATCTGCCGGCTGGTAGATATGTGTGCCGGTAAACCTTGTCCCGTTCCTGCCGGCTCCAGTGCAGGAACCGTCACTTCCGGCACCAAATCCGTACAGCTGGGCGGCAAACCCGTACTCATCGGGGAACGCATCAATCCCACCGGTAAAAAGCGCTTCAAACAGGCTCTCCGGGACAGGGACATTCCGTATATTATCAGAGAGGGGCTTGCCCAGGAAGAAGCCGGTGCACACATTCTGGATGTCAATGTCGGCCTGCCGGAAATCAATGAACCGGAACTGCTGCGTACCGTAGTGCAGGAACTGCAAACCGTTACCGAACTGCCGCTGCAACTGGACACATCCGACCCTGCGGCAATGGATGCAGCCATGCGGATATACAACGGCAAACCGCTCATCAATTCCGTAAACGGCAAACAGGAAGTGATGGAAGCCGTATTCCCGCTGGTAAAAAAATACGGGGGCGCCGTTGTAGCCTTAACACTGGATGAATCAGGCATTCCTGAAACAGCAGCCGGCAGAATTGCCATTGCAGAAAAAATCTACCGAACTGCCGCCGGCTACGGAATTTCCCGGCAGGACATTATCATTGATCCGCTGGCAATGACAATCAGCTCCGATACCCGGGCAGCAAAAACAACATTGGAAACTTTAAAAGCCATCCATGACCAGTACGGCGGCAGCACAATTTT
Source organism: uncultured Treponema sp. (assembly GCA_944389965.1). Classification (GTDB taxonomy): domain Bacteria; phylum Spirochaetota; class Spirochaetia; order Treponematales; family Treponemataceae; genus Treponema_F. Next base: position 5,678 of record CALXOI010000024.1, on the reverse strand, counting down.
AGGCGTTTCAAACATATCCTTCGGCCTGCCCCGGCGGGAACTGATTACTGCCGCATTTTTCACTATGGCGCTCCAGTGCGGATTGAGCGCCGCAATCATGAATCCCCATTCACTGGAAATGATGAAAGCATACACCTGTTTCTGCACGCTCAGCGGTTATGATGCAAACTGCATGGAATACATGGATTTTGTACAGCGCCGGGAAACAGAGCTGTCAGCAGAACCGGCGGGAAACCGCCTGCCTGGAGGAACCGGCACAGCACCCGCCGGAACAGACAATTCCGGAAGCCGTGCACCCGTATCCGCAGACAGAACCATGCAGGGCATACAAACCGCAACTGGTACAGCCGGCGCTTCCGGCAGAACTTTTACTCCAGACGGAGGCGCACCGGCCGCCGCTGACCCGCTGGAATACGCTGTCATCCGGGGACTCAAGCCGGAAGCAGCGGAACGGACGCAACAGCTCCTGCTGACAGAGCAACCCCTGGACATCATCAACGGAAAGCTTATACCGGCGCTGGACATTGTCGGCAAAGGCTTTGAATCAAAAACTCTGTACCTGCCCCAGCTGTTAATGAGTGCAGAAGCCGCAAAAGCCGCATTCAATGTCATCAAAGAACACATGAGCGCCGCCGGTACTGCCGGTGAATCAAAAGGAACCATTGTACTGGCAACCGTAAAGGGCGATATTCATGACATCGGAAAAAATATCGTAAAAGTATTGCTGGAAAACTACCGTTTTACCGTCATCGATTTAGGCAAAGACGTTCCGCCGGAAACCGTTGCGGCAGCCGTTATAGAACACCGGGTGCAGCTTGCAGGACTCAGCGCATTGATGACAACAACCGTACCGGCAATGGAAGCAACCATCCGGCTGTTGCGGGAACAGGCCCCATGGTGTAAAGTCTGCGTAGGCGGTGCAGTCCTGACCCGGGAATACGCCGACATGATTGGCGCCGATTTTTACGCAAAAGACGCACTGGAAACCGTAAAATATGCCCAGCAAATTTTTCCGTAACCGGTTGCCGGAATAATCCTGCAAAATAACCGGCATTTCCTGCGGAATCATACGGGCAGCCAGTCCCGGTACCGGCAGTTCAATCTGTGTTTTGTTTTTCCGGGCGGGCCGGCAGGGCGGCGCAGGATGCCCATACAAGAACCATACCCCGGCAAAAAACAAGACAAGATAAGAAGTAAAATCAAAGAGAAAACGCCCTGCCGCCGGGCTATCCGCTCCAATTCGCCCGGTAGTTCCGGGACGGGCTCATTTCCGCTTCTATCCCTCCCGCAGTACGGGCAGAACCAGACAGGCGCCGTCAGCGGACAATGGTACCGGCAGCAGGACAACCTACCCTATGCAATCCGTAAGGCCGGCACACAGTGCGGTGTGCCGGAGGGGATTCAGCTCTGGATCACCAATCCGGAAAGTCTGTTACCTTGTGTAACAGACTTTTCTTTGTTACCATCGGTAACCGTGTACACGTTACACAAGGTAACAAACAGTAGTTACACCGTAAATCATTGTATGGTTACTCCTGGTAACGCATACACCTTACAAAAGGTAATAAAGAGCGTCCTTTGTGCACCTACCGCCGGACTATCCACTCCAATTCATCCGGTAGTTCTGAGCCGGATGTCCCGGCATATATGCCGTAGCAGCATAAAAGTCCGGCAGTACGGTATCCACGTATTTCCCCGCATTGCACAAAAAACAGCCCTTCTATATACTAACCCCGACGGTAACGGAATCCGGTGGAAACCCGGAGCGGTCCCGCCACTGTAAACAGTTCCGGCAGTGCACAGGCCATTGCATTCCCTGCGAGAAGGCGCACTGCCGCGGAAAATTTCCGCACGCTGTAAGCCAGGAGACGACCGTCATATCTCATCTTCATGCATACCCGAGGAGGTTTTGTATGCGTTCTTTCACTATTATTGCGGCGGTTACCGCGGTACTTTCAGTAAGTACAACGCTTTCCGCACAATCCGTACCCGCCGGCCCTGTTTCCCCGGTGGAAGTCCAATCCGGTTTGCCATCCCCTTCCGGCATCACCCCGGACAAACCGCCGGAGCCGCAAAACAAGCGGCCGGATGAATCCGTTCCTGATTTCCCCACACCGTATCAGGATGCAGATCCCCGTGAAACCGGAAATCCGGAAACACCGGTCACAACGTATATTGTCACCGCAACCCCGGACGCACAGGATATTTATTCTGTTCCTGCAGCAGTCACGGTTATCACTGCCGATGACATCGCCGCTTCCGGAAAAAATTCCGTCACTGATATTCTGGCAACGGTACCGGGAATTTCCTTTACCGAAGGATTTTACGGAAAATCCACATCATCCATCCGGATGCGGGGAAGCTCCGGTGACAATCCGTTCGGGCAGACAGCAGTATTAGTAAACGGACGGCGGTTGAACAATCCCGACATGGCTCCCCAAAACTGGGCATCCATTCCCCTCACCGATATTGAACGGATTGAAGTGCTGGACGGAAGCAATGGTTCCCTGTACGGTTCCGGAGCTGTGGGCGGTGTCATCAATATTATCCTGAAAAATCCGGAACAGGGACTTTCTACAGATGCATCCCTGTCCTACGGCTCCTGCAACGAAAGCGCTGTCCGGGCGGAATTAAACTACGGAACCGGGTCCGCCGGAATCAGGGCATATATTGATTCCTACCGGACCGACGGCTGGCGGGAACACACAAAATCCGACTGGATAACGACAGGTACAGCCGGCAGCATCAGAATCGGCAGAGTGACACTGAACCCTTCAGTATCTTTCTTCCAGACAAATTTTGAGCTGGCAGGAGGACTGACACAAGATGAATTTTCATCAAATCCCCGGCAGGCGAATGCGGATGCGGTGTCATCCGACGACCAGGGCACAGAACGGAACACAACGATTGCCCTGGACACCCGGCTGGACATAACCGGTGCACTCCGGCTGGATATTCCCGCCGCCTGGACATACAAACACCGGGAATATGACAATTACGGATTCAATACATACTTTTTCCATCAGATTGAAGCGAATCCTTCCATAGTATATGAACAGGTTTTTCCCGCGGTTACCCTGACAGCCCGGGGCGGCTTTGATTTTTCCGGAACCCTATACACCGGACAGAGTTTTTCTGACCGGAAACGTACCACCCGGACAAATGAGTACACCGTCCGGCAGTTTTCGTACGCTCCCTTTGCATTCGTTTCTGCCGCCCTCCCTGCAGGAATCAATCTGTCTGCGGGAACCCGCTATACCGCCGCCCCGGTTTCCGCAGAAAAAGCAGCCGCCGGAGTCAGTGACAATGATTTGTACCGGGCATGGGTGTACGATGCTGCGGCTTCCTGGCGGTTTTTCCGGAATGCGTCAGTCTACATAAAACACGGAACACTGTTCCGTATTCCGTTTATCGATGAAAAAACAGCAATGGCTTATCCGGGAAGTGCTTCTTTCAATTCCGGGCTCCACCCTGAAACCGGCTGGAATGTGGAAGGCGGTATTAAATACGCATTCAACCCGTATATTGCTGTTACCGGAACCGTATACCACATGGTTCTGGAAAACGAGATTGCATACAATACAACAACATATCAGAACGAAAACCTTGACAGTACCCGTAGAACCGGCGGGTTTATTGCCGTGGAAAGCAATCCGGTTTCCTGGTTGTGCCTTGCGGGAAACATCAGTTATGTTCATGCAGTGTCCGCTGCCGGAGAAAACGAGGGGAAGCAGCTGCCGTTGAATGCGGCATGGAACGGGTATGCAGCGGCAACAGTAAAACTGCCGCAAGGAATAACATTCGGCGCTGATACACGGATTACCGGAAGCCGGTATATGAGCGGCAACAACAGCAATACCCAGGATAAACTTGCACCGTATGTCCTGCTGGGATTGCAGATGGGATGGACACCTCCGCAGCTGGATAATATGCTTACCATACGTATGGTTATGGACAATGTACTGGACACTTCGTACGCAACGTTTGCAACAGCAGCAACCGCATACAGCCAGGCATCATACTATCCCGGAACCGGCAGGACATTCAGCATCCGGGGAATATTCCGGTACTGATAACATCAGGATGCAAAGCAGCCGTGAAGACTTCCGGTAAAATCAGCCGGTATACCGCTGCCGGTATTGCAACAGTTCTGCTGCATACCGGCATATTGTTTATGCCGGTAGTATTGCCGCTGCGGAACACGGGAACATCCTCCGCAGAAATAGTCCGGACACCGCCCGTCACTTTATTTCTGACACCGGCTTCTTCTGCCGGCACCACCGTCCGTATACCGGCAGCAGGGGATTCCGCCGGTTCAGCGGCAGAACTATCGACCGGTTCCGACACTTCAGCAGGTTCGCCAGAAGCACCCCAAACCACCGATTCTACAGTACTCCAAATGACCGCTGCAGCCACCCCGCAAACCGCTGTTGCCCCGCAAAACACTGCAGTTGCACCGCAAACCACCGCAACGATCCAAACGACTGCTGCTACCCCGCAAACAACTGCTGCTAGAACGGGTTTTGGTACCGGACACAGCACCGAAGCCAGCGCCGGCACTGTCGATTCTGCAGCGGCAGACACAGCGGCACAGCAGAATACCGGTTCCGGGCAACTGCCGGCTTCTGCGTCTGCCGGCACCACCGTCCGTGTACCGGCAGCAGGGGATTCCGCCGGTTCAGCGGCAGACAGTTCCGGTACCGGCAGCAGAACGCTGCTGTCCCTGCTGGATAAAAAAATCCGGGAACAGTTAGTGTACCCGGAAACAGCCCGCAGACGGGCATTGGAAGGAACCGTCACCATCCGCATCTGCATCAATGCTGACGGAACCCTGTCCACCTACCGGATTACAGCCGGTTCCGGAAGTCCCACACTGGATGCGGCTGCCTCCAAACTTATTGAATCCGTTTTCCCGCTGCCGGACGGCTTGTCTTCCGTACCGGTTGAGACAACGATATCCATACAATATACTTTAACGCAAAATTTGCACTGATTGGCAGATTTTTCTGATTATGGTATACTCTGCCATTATGAAAAGCTTTCAACAGTGGCATGACGGTAACGTGTTCCACAGCGAAATGAACCTGACATTCGGGCGGTGCGACCGTCAGCACCGGCTGAATCTTTCGGAACTGCTGCTGGTTACTTCCGATACTGCAATCGAAGACTTCCACCAGCGGGGAATGACTTTTGATGTTTTACAGGAACATTCCATATCTATCCTGGTATCCCGGGTTTCTTTCCATATCAACCGGTACCCTTTGGCAAACGACCGGATTACGGTAACCACATGGGAAGATCCGCCGGAAGGCATCCAGCTGACACGACGGTATGAACTTACCGACAACACCGGAGAAACATTAGTATCAGGAACAAGCACGTGGCTGATTGTCAATCCTGAAACCCGGCGGATTATGAAGCCGTCCCAGTTTACACTCCGGGAACCGCCTGTTGAAGCCCATCCTTTCAGTGGCATTCCCTGCGGAAAAATCGTATTGCCTGACTGCATGGAAAAACTTGACGAGCGGATTATCCGGTATACCGACATCGATGCCAACGGTCACATGAATAACGCCCGGTACGGCGCATATATCATTGACTGTCTGCCGGCAGAATATCAGAGTAAAGATATAACAGATTTCAGAATCAATTATTCCCATGAAGCAATGATCGGTGAC
>CALXOI010000023.1 GCA_944389965.1 uncultured Treponema sp. | reverse complement strand
ATCAGTAAATACCCTGAAGCAATATTACAAATTAATACTGTTATGATGAATCATTGCATTGGAGATCCTAAAAAATACTTATTTCCACATTCAGATTTTCATTCTGCTTTACGCCTGTATTACTGTGTTCGGAATACTTTATATATGAACGATATGTTTCCCAAGTTTACACAACAGTGTCACAGAATAGAATTCTATAAAGCAATATTTAAAGAAAATTGCAAATATCTGGATTTTAAGAAGATTTTTTATATGATAAGAGGTTATCTGGATTATAAAAAAGGTATCTTAGGAGAATATAAATAAATTATATACGAAAATTATTCAGTCTCAAAAAGATGATTTTAAGAATTTTAATATCACTCACATAAAACTAATAACTTGTACATATGAACGATAAGACTGAAGAAAGTTGTATAAGAAAATTCTGTTGATATAAAAATCAATAATAGAAAAAATTATTTTTTAAATTAAAGAATGGAATCTACACAATATTAAAGTATTTACATATTTTTATTCTATATAGTATATTCTAAAATATGGATGTCAGCATAATCATTGTAAATTATAATACAAAGGATATATTATATAACTGTTTAACTTCTATATATAAACACACTCAAAACTTGAACTTTGAAATCATCGTATCCGATAATGGTTCCACAGATGGATCTATAGAAATGATAAAACATAATTTTCCGCAAGTCATTTTAATAGAAAACAATGCAAATCTTGGATTTGGAGCAGCAAATAATAGGGGGTTAAAGATTGCTTCAGGAAAATATATCTTTTATTTGAACAGTGATACAATTTTATTGAACAATGCAGTAAAAATATTTTATGATTATTGGGAAAATTCTTCGGAGAAAGCAACCCTTGGAGCTTTAGGCTGTAATTTATTAGATGAAAATTTGAATATAACCCATTCATATGGAAATTTTCCTCAATTAAAAACTGATATACAGCAAACAGTCAGAGCCCTTTATGGAGTAACAAAAAATACAGTAAAAAAAATAATATTTAATCATACAATTCCATTAATAGAAAAACAAACGAATTACACATATTTTGAAGGAGAGGTAGATTATATAACAGGAGCAGATTTATTTTTAAGGAATTGTCCATTGGCAAAATTTGATGAGCATTTTTTTATGTATTGTGAAGAAACCGATTTAGAATTCAGTTTATCAAAAAAAAACCTGCAAAGACGAATAATTCAAGGTCCGCAGATCATACATCTTGAAGGAGCAACAAGTAAAAAAAGAGTATCTGCGGTAAATATTATAAATTATTATACAACATTTTCAAGCATATATTATAATTTATCCAGAATTTATTTTTATAAAAAGAATCATTATAACAGATTTGCAATTTATATTCTGAAATTTTTAACTTTACTTATTTGGATAAATCCATTAATCTATCCCGCAACAAAAAGTCATATAAAAAAATTATTATTTTTATAGAAGGAATCTTGGAATGTCTAAAGTTGTAATTAATGGGATTTTTTATAATCATACTTTAACAGGAATTGAACGTTTTTCTCAGGAAATTACAAAGCAATTAGATATTTTATCTAAAAAAAATGAAATCACATTAGTTTTACCTGCTGATGCACCTCAAGATATTTATTCATATAAAAATATTCGTATAGTTTATCTTCCCCGAACACCCGGAAAAAAACAATTCAATAAATTGAAATTGAGCCTTTATTTATTATTCACAAACAGTTTATGTCTTGATTATACAAATAATATCTCATACTTTGGAAAAAGCATTGTTTTTTTACATGATATTTATTATAAGCAGTTTGAAGCAAATTTTACAACAAAACAAGATATTCTTTTCATGAAAAAAGCGTGTAATATGTATAAAAAAATTATAAAAAGAGCAAAAATGATTTGTACAGTATCCCATTATAGCAAACAAAAAATTATAGAATATTACAAAATACCTCAGGAAAAAATAGAAGTTATATATAATGGTGCTGACCACATATATGATATAATTGCTGATTACAATATATTTGAAAAATATCCCCAACTAAAAACAACCTCTTATTATTTTACTTTAGGAAGTCTTTCCCTCAGGAAGAATTTAAAGTGGATTATAAATCATGCAGATTTATATCCAAATGAATTTTTTGTTATCTCAGGAACCGTATTAAAAAACGTAATTCCTCCTGAAATTGAAAAATTAAAACACTGTAAAAATATTTTATGTGTCGGGTATTTAAAAGATACTGAAATTAAAGCCCTTATGGAAAAATGTAAAGCATTTATTTTTCCTTCATATTTTGAAGGTTTTGGCTTACCCCCGTTAGAAGCACTTGCCTGTGGAGCAAAAATTATTGTATCAAATACTTCTTGTCTTCCAGAAATTTATGGAAATTGTGCATATTATATCCAACCAGATAATCCTAAAGTTAATTTGGATGATTTATTAAAAACCAAACTTGCATCACCTGATTCATTATTAAAAAAATATTCATATAAAGAATCTGCCAAAAAATTGTATACTCTTTTAAAAGAGGTGGAAAATGCCTAAATTTATTATAAATGGAGATTTCTTGTGTCGCCATCTTACAGGTATCGAACGGTTTGCTTTTGAAATTTGTAAAAATTTGGATTCAATGATTTCTTATGGAATGATAGGAATTTTCATTCCCAAGAATGCAAAAATAAAACCCAATTACATCAATCTCATTGTATATACATCAAAAAAAGAATTAAAATCCTACCCACGATGGACACAATTTACTTACAGAAAATTTTTAAAAAAAAATCATGCCATTGGAATTGATTTTTCCAATACTATTCCTGTTTTTCATGCAGGAATAGTTTTCCTTCATGACATTTATTGCAAACTCTATCCTGAAGATTTCAAATCATTCAGAGATAAACTTGTCCGTATATATTCTTGTTTTATGTACCGCTATATAACAAAACATGCAAAGTTATTGCTTACTGTATCTGAATTCAGTAAAAATCAGATAGCACAGACATATCATATTCCGGCAAAAAATATTCATGTTATCCCTAACGGTTGGGATCACTTCAAAAACATTCAGCCGGATAATGAGGTATTCATACGGTTTCCAAAACTGCAGGAAAATAATTTTTATTTTACATTGGGAAGTCTCTCAAAACGGAAAAATTTAAAATGGATTGCCAATTATGCAGAACACCATCCTAAAGAAGTATTTGCTGTTTCCGGCAAAATGCTTTCAGGTCTTGTTCCGACGGAGCTGGAAAAATTAAAAACACTGCCAAACGTCATTCTTTTGGGATACGTTTCCGATGGAGAAGTAAAAGCACTGATGCAGAAATGTACCGCTTTTATTTTTCCCAGTTATTACGAAGGATTTGGCATTCCACCTTTAGAAGCACTTTCCTGTGGAGCAAAAATCATTGTCTCAAAAGCCGCCAGCCTGCCGGAAATTTATGGTGATACAGCACATTACATAGATCCTGATAATACGGAGGTCGACTTACAGGAGCTTTTAAACCTCCCGATAAAATCTCCTGAGCAAATTTTAAAAAAATACACATACCAGCACGCAGCAGAAAAACTCTATCAACTGATATTGGATAAAATAATTTGAAAAAAAGCTGTGTTTTGGTAACATTGAAAAGATTATTTGTATTTGATATATTCAACAGAGAACACATGATTTTAATGAGGTCCATTATATGCATTTCGGAACGATTCTATACACCATTATTTTATATCCATTAGTACAGCTGATAGAAATTTCTTTTAAAATATTTTTAAAACTATTTGACAATAGCGGTATTGCTGTCCTTGGAGTCAGTTTAACAGTTACCTTATTGTGTTTACCATTATATATCGTAGCTGAACGATGGCAGGAAATAGAACGGGAAACTCAGAAAAAACTCAAACCCGGTATCGACAGAATCAAAGCTGTTTTTAAAGGTGACGAACAGTATATGATACTGTCAACATACTATAGACAACATCATTATCATCCGATTATGGCATTGCGTTCCAGCTTTGGTCTTTTAATTCAGATACCATTTTTTATGGCTGCATATACCTGTCTTTCATCTTTACCGGAACTGCAAAAAGAATCTTTTCTCTTTATAAAAGACATGGGAGCACCGGATGCGCTCTTTTACATAGGGGCTTTTCCCGTGAACATCCTGCCGATTGCCATGACCCTTATAAACATTGCCGCCGGTGCCATATATACAAAGGGGTTCCCTTTAAAAGAAAAAATCCAGATTTACGGGATGGCAGCAATTTTCCTTGTCTTATTATATAATTCCCCTGCAGGGCTTGTTTTATACTGGACAATGAATAATATTTTTTCATTGATAAAAAATATTTTCTATAAGCTTAAAAATCCGCTGAAAATACTTTATGTACTTATGTGTGCAGGAATAGCTTTTGTAGATATTTTTATTCTATTCATTTATTCCGGCGCAGCCAGTATGCAAAAAAGACTGGCTGCAGTCATACCATTAAGTCTTTTATTTTTCACACCGATAGTAGTAAAAGCTGTCAATTACTTATTAAACCATTCCTTGCAAGAATTATGCCGGAATAAAAAAAGAACACTGCTTTTTTTAGGAACAAATTTTGCTCTTTGTATTCTGGCGGGAATTGCATTACCATCTTCGCTCATAACATCTTCTGTTCAGGAATTCTCTGATATAGGTACTTTTGGAAATCCTGCTTCATTTCTTGCTTATTCTTTCTGGCAGAGTTTTGGAATATTTGTATTCTGGCCCCTTTGTATTTATTTCCTTTTTCGGGATAAAATACAGACAGTGCTGGCAGTCCTCTTCTCTGCAGGATTATTCTGCAGTCTTCTGAATACCTACGTTTTTTCCGGAAATTATGGTTCCATGGATGTTACATTAAAATTCATTGATGGCATGAATAATCCTTCCGCATTTTATATGGCAGCAAATAGTGTTTGCATCATTTTAATTTTTGGAGCAGTTATTTTATATTTCAGTAAAGGGCATATAAAGATTATAACAACTTTAGCATGGCTTATCGGTGTATCCTTTTTAACTTTAGGTATCATCAATATCAGTCAAATAACCAGTGAATATACCTCTTTTCAAAAAATTACTGCAAACGCAACCAGCGAGGAAAACGATATTTCTCCCGTATACCATCTTTCTTTGACACATCCTAATGTGGTAATTTTTATGCTGGACAGGGCAGAAAGCTCATACTTTGAATCAATTATAGAAGATCAGCCGGAACTAAAAAACGCATTGAGCGGATTCACGTATTATAAAAATACGTTAGCATATAACGGTCATACACTAATCGGCACCCCCCCTCTTTACGGCGGATATGAATACACCCCCGCAGAAATGAACAGACGCTCAAAGGAAACATTACATAATAAACACAATGAAGCCCTGCTTGTCATTCCCCGAATCCTTACAGAACAGGCCGGGTTTACGGCAACCCTTACTGATACATCCTGGGGAAATTACAGCTATATTGCGGATATGAGTTTTGTCGATAACTATGAAAATATTACCGGTAAGAGCCTGAGGGGCAGGTATACAGGTTTGTTCAAAAAACAGAATATTAGTACAGAAATTTCCCAAAATCTTGAAAACGGAATTATTCGTAATTTATTATGGATAAGTTTATTCCGGCAAAGTCCGGTTGCACTACGACCTGCAATCTATTACAAGGGTTCATGGTGGAATTCTAATACCATAGAAGACATGGATGATTTTATTGATTGGTATGCAGCCCTGCACTATTTACCGGAAACAACTGATTTTTCAGCCCAGCAAGGAACTGTTTCAATTATTACAAATGAAGCTACCCACAGTAATTTTAAAATCAACAACCTTAACCTGCTGAATTATGATACATTATCACATCCCAATTCCGCCGGATATGACATCAATACAGTGAGTCTCATGGCCATTGCTGAATGGATTCAATACTTAAAAGATTATAATGTATATGATAATACAAGAATTATTATTGTTGCGGATCATGGTATCGGGTACGGAGACACCGCCACAGACAACTATGAAACGCATCATATAGATGGTGTAGAAAAAGACCATTTCCATCCTCTGTTTCTCTATAAAGACTTTAATGCACAGGGAGATCTTGAAACCAGCATGGAATTCATGACTAATGCCGATGTTCCGGCATTGGCTCTCAAGGATATTGTTTCCAATCCTAAAAACCCGTTTACCGGCAATGCCATTGATTCCACTGCAAAAGCTAACGGTGTGTACATAACGACAGATGACCTGTTTATGCCATATTACAGTTCAAGTAAAAATATTTTTACTGTATCACCAAAATCATGGTATAAAGTTAGTGACAATATTTTTATTGATGATAATTGGATTCAAGAGGTTCCTGAATTATGAATCATATGTACGAATTGGAGACCCGCTGATGCAGAATAATATGTTTTTGTTATACATTGATCCCGGAACCGGGAGTATGTTATTTTCTATCATCATTGGAGCAGCCGCTACATTATATTTTCTAGGCAGAGCGGCTGTTATGAAAATCAAACTGTTCTTTTCGGCAGGAAAATCAGGGACCGCTGCTACGGATTCTAATTACAAGCCATATGTAATATATAACGAAGGGAACCAATACTGGACATTATTTAAACCGGTATGTGATGAATTTGAAAAACGGGGTATCGTTTTGAATTACCTCACATCATCAAATACAGATCCTGTTTTTGAACAGGAATACCATTTTGTTAAACCGGAATTTATCGGGGAAGGAAACGTTGCCTTTGCAAAGTTGAATTTATTATCCGCAGGAGTAGTATTAATGACAACTCCCGGACTACAGGTTTACCAGCTAAAACGGAGTAAAAACGTTAAACATTATGCCCATATACTACACGCTGCCAGTGATGCAACTATGTACCGGTTGTTTGGTATCGATTACTTTGATTCTATTCTTCTGACCGGAGATTATCAAAAAGCGGACATTCGCCAATTGGAGCAGCAACGGGGATTACCAGCAAAAGAATTGGAAACAGTCGGCTGTACCTATCTTGATATGCAGTACAAAAAAATACTACAAATCCCGGAAGAACCAATTCATAATTTTACTGTACTGATTTCCCCTTCTTGGGGTGCGTCCGCTTTGCTCAGCAGATTTGGAGAAAAACTCCTAGACCCTTTGACAGCAACAGGATGGCATATTATTATCCGACCCCACCCCCAGTCAAAAAAATCAGAACCGGAAATGCTGAAACGGCTGGAAAACCGGTATAAAACAGATTCTAATGTAGAATGGGATTACAACCGGGAAAATATTTATTCCATGAAACGGGCGGACATAATGATTTCTGACTTTTCGGGTATTATCTTTGACTATACTTTTTTATGTGACAAGCCGGTTATGTATGTAAAAGCACAATTTGATTTACGGCCTTATGATGCTTATGATTTGGATCACCAGTTATGGCAGTTTGAAACATTAAACAACATCGGTGTTGAACTAAAAGAAGAATCATTTTCAAATATAAAAGAAGAAATACAGAAGCTGTCAGATAACCAAACTTTTGCCCAAGCCCGCCGGCAGGCAAAACAAGAAGCATGGATGTATCAGGGTGCTGCTGCATCCCGGATTGTTGATTTTTTAATAGAAAAGGAGCATAAAGCATAAAATGCAGGCAATTATCTTAGCAGCTGGTATGGGCAAACGGTTAGGAAAATACACAAAAAATGCAACAAAGTGCATGGTTCCTGTAAACAATAAAACATTAATTGAATATGCAGTTGAAACACTTGTTGCAAACAACATAAAAAAACTGACAATTGTTGTAGGCTATAAAAGTGAAGTCTTGAAAAAATTTTTATCTGATAAATTTAATATAGATAATTTAAATGGTATGACAATAGAATATATTGAAAATCCTGTATACGCTTCAACAAATAATATTTATTCCCTTTATCTTGCCAAGGAAGTGATGGCGCAGGATGATACAATTTTATTAGAAAGCGATTTAATTTTTAAGCCGGAAATTATTTCATCACTCATCCAGAATCCGGAAAAAAATATTGCAGTTGTATCTCCTTTTGAGCCATGGATGGACGGAACCTGTGCATTACTTGATTCTGAAAATAATATTACCGATATTTTAGATAAAAATCATTTTAATTGGAATGAAACCCACCGTTACTATAAAACAGTTAATATATATAAATTTTCTAGAGAATTTTCCAAACAATATTATATTCCTTTTTTAGATGCATATCAAAAAGCCTTTGGTAGAAATGAATATTATGAGCAGGTTTTAAAAGTTTTATCTTTTCTCTCATCAACAACATTAAAAGCGCTTTCCGTCAGCGGGGAAGATTGGTATGAAATAGATGATCCTGCAGATCTCAGTATTGCAGAAAATAAATTTGCAACTGGAACAGAAAAATTACATTTGTTACAAAAACGATATGGTGGATACTGGAGGTTCCCGAAATTAAAGGATTTCTGCTATCTAGTTAATCCCTATTTTCCTCCTGAACAGATGATTAAAGAACTGACATCCAATTTTCAAACATTATTGACTCAATATCCCAGTGGTGCTTCAGAACAAAGCTTACTGGCAGCAAAAATTTTCAATATTCCACCAGAGTATATTGCAGTAGGAAATGGTGCAGCGGAATTAATTGCTTCTTTAGGTGAAAAAATATCAGGGAAAATTGCGATTCCCTATCCCACTTTTAATGAATATCCAGAAAGATTTATCCATGCAGAAACCGTTCCCGTTCCGGTACATTCGGAAACTTTTCAATATACAGTCTGCGATATTTTGAATACCGTCAAAAAAACAAATGCCCAATCAGTACTTTTGATAAATCCTGATAATCCTTCTGGTAATTTTATCGGGAAACAAGATATTTTGTCTTTGTGTACAGAACTTTATCAACGGAATGTCCGCTTGTTTTTTGATGAATCTTTCATTGATTTTGCAGAACCTGATATCCGGTATACATTATTGGATGAAGAAATCCTGAAACAATACCCCAATTTGGTTGTCATTAAATCAATTAGTAAAAGTTATGGTGTTCCTGGATTGCGGCTGGGCATTATAGCCTCATCTAAAACAGAATATATTGCTGATATAAAGAAAACAAATGCAATTTGGAATATTAATTCGTTTGCAGAATATTATTTTCAAATATATGAAAAGTACCAAAAAAACTATGCAGCAGCCTGTGACTCAATTGCAACCGAAAGGAATCGTTTCATACAAGAATTGCGAAAAATATCTTTTATTTCAGTGATTCCAAGCCAAGCAAATTTTTTGCTGTGTAAATTGGATACAGAAATTTCACCAGAAAAACTTGCTGTTCATCTATTGGAACAGTACAATATCTTTATAAAAGATTTATCCGGAAAAAAAGGCTTTGAAACGGGTAATTTTATCCGCCTTGCAGTCAGAAATAAAGAAGATAACGATTTGTTGCTGTCAGCATTACATGAATATCAGCAAAAATGAGACTTGCCATAGACTGCCGCATGGTTGGTTCCGGCGGAATAGGATCGTACATATCCGCACTGTTGCCACACTTTCTGAAACAATATGATTGTCTTCTAATCGGGCAACCAGCCTGGCTGGAATCGTACCGGAATTATTCCCGCTGCACAATGATACCCTGTTCCGTACCACCGTTTTCGATACGGGAGACAGTGTTTTTCCCCCGGAATATTTTAATGCAAATCAACAACTGTGCTGCGTATTATACACCGTATTGTAATATTCCTTCAGGAATTACTGTTCCTGTATTCAGTACTATCCATGATGTCGTATTTCTGGATGTTCCGGGGCTTTCTTCCGGCATCGGAACCAAGGCACGAAAATGGTTCTACCAACGGGCGGTCAACAAATCCTGCACAATCTTTACGGTTTCACAGTTTTCCGCAGACAGAATACAATACCACTTGAAAACAGATAAAATACCGGTTGTAGTCACATATAATGCCTTGCCTCCCTGGTTCCAAACAACAACAGGGAATCCTGACACAAAAGACAATACTATTTTATTCGTAGGCAATATTAAACAACATAAAGGACTTCACACTTTGTTACCTGCATTTAAAACTGTGTTAGAACGGGGCATTTCGGCAAAGCTGCTGATTGTTGGTAATGCAGATAATTTCCGTACCGGAGATACAACTATTTATCAAAAAATGAAAATGTTGCCTCCCAACTCTGTAGAATTTACCGGGAAAATTTCTGACAGTCAGTTACAGCTCTTATACCGTAAGGCACAGTTGTTGGTACAACCGTCTTTGTATGAAGGATTCGGGATGCCTCCCTTAGAAGCTTTATCACTTGGTACAAATGTTGTTCTGTCCGATATACCGGTGTTTAAAGAAATTTACGGGAATTTTCCTGTTACTTTTTTCAGGGCCGGAGACTACAACGATTTAGCAGATAAAATTTTTTCAATGTACGGTCAACCTGCCCCATCCTGTATTCCGGAGATATATTCATTTAAAAAAACAGCTGACATCATATTTAACACTATTAATGCATACTTGGGAGCGTACACATGAAAGTCGCCATCGTTCATTACTGGCTGGTTAACATGAGAGGTGGAGAAAAAGTATTGGAAGCCTTATTGGATATGTTTCCACAGGCAGATATTTATACCCATGTCTATGATTCTTCCGCCGTGTCAGAAAAAATCCGTTCACACAACGTATATACTACTAAAATAAATAAATTACCTTTTGCACGGAAATTATATCAAAAATACATGCCTTTGATGCCAGATGCATTAAAGGAACTTGATTTGTCAAAATACGATATCATAATATCCAGTGAATCTGGTCCTGCAAAGGGTGTTGTTCCAAACCCGGACGCATTTCATATCTGTTATTGCCACAGTCCAATGCGGTATTTGTGGGATATGTATCATGAATATTTTAATTCTGCATCATTTCCAGTCCGTTTTTTTATGAAACGGTTGGTTCCTTCCTTAAGAGTCTGGGACGTCATGTCTGCAAATCTTGTAGACTGTTTTGTTGCAAATTCCCACTATGTTGCAAAACGGATTAACCGGTATTATAACCGCCAAGCAGAGATTGTATATCCTCCGGTTGCAGTAGAAAGATACATCAATATACCACGGAATGTACAGGATTATTACCTTTTTTTTGGGCAGCTCGTCGGCTATAAACGGGCTGATATAGCAATCAAAGCATGTATCTCTGCCGGAAAAAAGTTGATTGTCGTCGGAGACGGTAGTTCCAAACAACAACAGCGATATAAAAAAAATAATCTGATTACCTTTACCGGCCGCATCAGCGACGAAGAAATTAAAACATATTTATCAGGAGCAAAAGCCCTTCTATTTCCCGGAGTGGAAGATTTTGGCATTATTCCGGTTGAAGCAAATGCCGCCGGCTGTCCGGTTATTGCATACCGAAAAGGCGGCGCATTAGATTCAATCAAAGAAAATGTTACCGGTATTTTTTTTGATGAACAAACACCAGAAGCTCTTGCAGAAGCCATATCCAGATTTGAAGCGCTACCATCTGACCAGTTTGCAGACCGCACACTCTTTACAAATCATGTACAGCAGTTTACATTGGAATCATTCAAAACAAAGATTCAAACCATCATTGATCAACGGCAACGCCGTTAATGAACTTACAATCCCCCAAGGAGGTATCTGATGAACACTCAAAAAAAACATTCCCCGGCAGTTATCTGTTGCGGTACAATCTGCGGACTTGTACTCCTGACAATTATGTCCTGCGGCGTTAAATCAGCCGGCAATAATGCTGGTATCATAGAAGAATCCGTTGAAGCTCCTGTGATGAGGAGCATGGCTGTGGCGGATTCCGCATCTTTTACCGGCAGATCACCATCACCATCTCCCACCGTGTCCGCAAAAGTATCCGGTTCTGCCACAGAATCTGCCAGTTCCCTGTCTGAAACACAGGAAAGAAAGCTCATTAAAACCGGTTCCATCTCCTTAGAAGTGGAGCAGCTTGCAGCCGCAGACGCTGCGGTAACAGCCTGGTGCGAACAGTTCAATGGGTACATCGAATCGTCTTATAATGAACAGAATCATTCCTCCTATACCGTAAAAATTCCCGCCGGTTCTTTTGACGCTGCAATGGATGCAGCCGGAAACCTGGGCACAGTGAAATACCGGAATATTTCAGCCCGGGATGTTTCGGAGCAGTTTTATGATTTGGAAACCCGGCTTGAAACCCGTAAAATCCTGAAAGAACGGCTCCAGACATATCTTACACAGGCAAAGGACATAGAAGATATGCTCCAGATAGAAACCAGCCTGAACAATACTCTGGCAGAACTTGAATCCATGGAAGGACAAATGCGGCGGCTTTCAAACCAGATTGATTATTCCACAATCAGCGTAGACATATCCCTGCCGTACCGTACCAGTGATACCGGTTTCCAGTGGCCGGAATTCGGCGAAAGTTTCCGGAAATTTGCCGCTAACATTGTGGATTTCTTTGCAGGCTTTATTATTGTATTGCTGTATATCGTTATTTGCGGTATTCCCGTACTTGCCGTGGCTGCCGTTTTATTCTGGCTGCTATTGGGAAAAGTGGGATTGCTTAGAAAGCTATATAATAAGTTGAAAAAATAAAAGAGGTTCTCTAATGGAAAAAATTGCAAGTTTTACAATTGACCATATCAAACTCCAGCCGGGGCTGTACGTTTCCAGAACAGACAAATTTGGCGGAACCGCAATAACGACCTTCGACATCCGTATAACCAGCCCCAACGAAGAGCCGGTTATGAACACCGCTGAAATCCATGCCATTGAACATCTGGGGGCGACATTTCTTCGCAACCATCCGGTATACGGAACAAAAACCGTCTACTTTGGTCCCATGGGCTGCCGTACAGGATTTTACATGCTGATGGAAGGAGCAATGACATCCCGGGATATTTTACCGCTGGTAACAGAATTATTTGAATTTATCCGGAATTACACCGGAGAAATTCCCGGAGCATCGGCACGGGACTGCGGTAATTATCTGGATATGAATCTGTCCATGGCCCAATGGCATGCAATACGCTATCTGGATCAAGTCCTGTATCCTGCAAAAGATTGCCGGCTTGAATATCCCTGCTAAGAACAAAAATATCAGGAGATTCCTATGATTCTTGATTGGAACGAATATTGCAACACCGCAATCCAGGCAGCGGCAGAAGGCGCCGTTTTGTTAAAAAATGAACACCATGCGTTGCCCTTACTTCCGGGCAGCAGAGTTGCAGTTTACGGACGAATCCAAAACCACTATTATAAAAGCGGAACCGGCTCCGGCGGTCTGGTCAACGTGTCTAAAGTAACCGGAATTCTGGATGCGTTACTGGAAACTCCTGATGTTACGGTAGATTCAGAACTGATGCAGCTGTACCGGACATGGGAAGAAAACCATCCGTTTGACGAAGGGTCCGGCTGGGGAACAGAACCCTTTTCCCAGACAGAGATGCCGCTCAGTGCAGAAACTGCAGCAGCTGCAGCCCGGCGCAGTCCGGTTGCCATTGCTATAATCGGCCGGAGTGCCGGTGAGGATAAAGACAACCAGGATGTCCCGGGAGCGTACCGGCTTTCAGAAACAGAGTATGAAATGCTTAAAACCGTCCGTGCCGCCCATCCGGTATTAGTTGTGCTGCTCAATACCGGCAGCATTATGGACATGAGCTGGGAAGATGACATTCATCCCGACGGGATAGTATATGTATGGCAGGGCGGTATGACAGGAGGAACCGGGGTATGCCGGATGCTGACAGGAAAAGTCAGTCCGTCCGGAAAACTACCGGATACCATTGCTTTTTCTTTGCAGGATTATCCTTCTGCAAAGAATTTTGGCGGCAGCACAGAAAATATTTACACCGAAGATATTTATGTGGGATACCGGTATTTTGAAACTTTCGCCCCGGACAGGGTCCGGTATCCGTTCGGATTCGGACTGTCATACACAACATTTGTACTCACGCCCGGTCTGTTCCGGTTTTTTCCGGAAAAACAGGTTCTGGAATTTTCCGTTACTGTAACAAACACCGGTTCCTGCACCGGGAAAGAAACCGTTCAACTCTATATTCAGGCACCGCAGGGCTGTTTGGGAAAACCTGCAATGGTTCTGGCTGCATTCCAAAAAACAGGAGAAATTCCTCCCGGCGGAACGCAGCTGATACATTTTACTGTTCCGTTCAGCCGGTTCGCTTCCTACGATGACTCAGGCGTTACCGGATTCCCTTCTGCGCTGTTACTGGAGCCGGGAACCTATACGTTGTCCGCCGGAACCAGTATCCGGAATACAATCGCCGCCGGTACATTTTCGCTGCCGGAAACACTGGTGCTGGAACAGTTAACACAACTGGCAGCTCCGGAAAAACAATTCAACAGGATAAAACCCGGAGGTAACGCCGCACCTTATGCGGTTACCTCCGAACCGGTTCCGGTAAGCAGGGAGCCGGAAACAGTCCGCCGGCTGGCAGTGCTTCCCCAGGAAATTCCTGCCACCAGCAACCGGGGAATACTACTGCAAGACGTTGCCCGGGGTAGCGCAACCATGGACGATTTTATTGCCCAATTATCTGATGATGATTTGGCTTGCATTATCCGGGGAGAGGGTATGGGAAGCCCCAAAGTAACGCCGGGAACAGCTGCAGCATTCGGTGGCGTATCTGATTCCCTGAAAAAATACGGGATTCCCTGCGCCTGTTGTGCCGACGGTCCATCAGGAATGCGTCTGGACAGCGGCGTCAAAGCATTCAGCCTTCCTTGCGGAACCCTGCTTGCCGCCACATTCAATACGGAACTGGTGCAAGACCTGTTCCGATTTACCGGAATGGAGATGGGCATCAACAAAGTAGATGTCCTGCTGGGACCGGGAATGAATATACACCGGCATCCCTTAAATGGCAGAAATTTTGAATATTTTTCGGAAGATCCTCTCTTGAGCGGAACCATGGCGGCAGCCCAGGTACGGGGAATGCATTCTGCAGGAGCAACCGGAACACTGAAACATTTCTGCTGTAACAACCAGGAATTCAAACGGAGCGAAGCTGATGCCGTTGTTTCAGAACGGGCACTCCGGGAAATCTATCTGAAAGGATATGAAATTGCCGTCAAAGAAGCCGGTGCAGATGCAATTATGACTATGTACGGTCCGGTAAATGGTATCTGGTGCGCCGG
The DNA here is from genome assembly GCA_944389965.1 of uncultured Treponema sp. Lineage (GTDB taxonomy): Bacteria > Spirochaetota > Spirochaetia > Treponematales > Treponemataceae > Treponema_F. Next base: position 9,798 of record CALXOI010000023.1, on the reverse strand, counting down.
CCGGTATGATCTGAATACAGCAATTCTCCGGAATGAATGGGATTTCCAGGGAATTGTCATGACAGACTGGTGGGCAATGGTAAACGACTACGGAGGAGCCCCCGCCAAAACTAATTTTGCGGCAATGGCACGGGCCGGTAACGATTTATACATGGTTTGTCCTGATGCTGCCCGGAATGACCACGGAGATAATACACTGGAATCTTTGGCAGCCGGAACTTTGTACCGGAGCGAATTGCAACGCAATGCGGCAAACATTTGTTCCTTTTTGATAAAAACCCGGGCTTTTAAAAGGATGACCGAATCTGCGGAAGAAATCACTGTCATCAACCGGCCGGAAGAAGATCTTAGTTTCTTACCGGAAGAAGTAAAATATTATACAGTCGGTGACAGCTTTGAATTACCACTGGATGCAGCAGATACGGCAAAAGGTTCCAGTATCGTGCTGGCATTTAACACAGAGCGGCAGGGTGCATACGAAATGGAGCTGACAGGGGCATCGGATGCAGGAAATCTGGCACAAATACCGGTCACCGTCTTTTCCCAAGGGATTCCGGCAGGAATGTTCACATGGAATGGTACCGGCGGTGCTTGGGTCACGCAAAAAAAGAAAGTGTGTATAAACATGAAATATATCATTATCAGATTATATTTCGCGCAAAACGGATTAAAGTTGCGGAACCTAAAACTTACATTTGTTAAAGACAAATCACAGATAAACAATCCTGCTGATTATATGCAGTTTAATTAAACTATGGAATCCCTGCTGTTTGCGTTAAACGCTGTATTCCCGCTGATTCTTCTCTCCGCTTTTGGATTTTATCTGCGGCAGAATGGCAGCATATCCGATACATTTTTAAAAGAAGGAAGCAGGTTCTGTTTCCGGTACGGCTTTTACGCCATGATGTTCACCACGGTTTACAAAATCGAATCCTTTGAACAGATTCATTGGGATGTTGTTGGCATGATGGCGGCTGCGGTACTTTTGTTGTTTTTTATCGGGCTGGTTGCAGTAATAGTGTTCATTCCTGACGATCGTCAAAAGGGAGTTGTCCATCAGGCATTTTACCGTTCCAACTTTGCAACTATCGGCATACCATTGGCATACAATATGTGTGGAGATGAAGGTCTTGCCGCCGCCGCATTGATTTCCGCATTCTCTGTGCCTTTGTATAATACACTGGCGGTAATTTCCCTGTCAGTATTCACCCGCCATAAGCAAAAACATCCGGTACGGTATGTGCTCCGGCAGATAGCAACAAATCCGTTAATTCTCGGCGTGTTCTCCGGATTGATATGTCTGGCAGTCCGACCGTATACCGGAGGGTACCGGCTATCCACAGGGAACCTGAGGTTCATTTATAAAGCAATCGATGCATTAGGCGGCATTGCGCCCTGGCTGTCCCTGATTATTTTGGGAGGTCAGTTTAAATTTTCTGCAATACACCGACTGTTGCCCCAGATAGCCCTCTGTACCGTAACCCGCCTATTTTTGGCACCGGTACTGGCAATGCTGTTGGTTATATTTGGTCCCCATATGGCAGGAATACGTCCTTTCTCCTCTGCAGAATATGCTGCATTGTTTGCTCTATTTGCGACACCCCAGGCTGTTGCCAGCGTTGCGATGGCAGATCAAATGGGTTCCGATGCAGAGCTGGCCGGGCAGGTTCTGGTATGGACAACATTTTTTTCTGCCGGAAGTATATTTGTACTGGCAGCATTGCTGCACCGGACAGGTATTCTGTAATATAGTATTCAGGAATAAAATATTCTTTGAAAACATAAAAATATCAGGCAAATATCCCGCAATTATATTCCATTCAAGCCGGTACAATATACGGTCTGTTACCAGCTGTATAATCAAATTGTCGGTTTTAAGCTGAATGCCGGAAAAAACCTGCCGGTATTCCGGAATTTCCGGGAAAAGTCCGGCAGATTTTTTGAATACGGAATATTACCGGACAAACCGCATATTGTAATACTTTTCAGGAATTTTAAGATCAGTTGTATGCAGAAATCCTTCCCCAAGTATATAGGTATCCATATAAATCAACGCATGGTTCTTTGCCCGGATTCCAGTTTCAGCATCAATATAGTTGCTGCCGTTCCACTGCGCTCCCGGAGTAAACTCGTTCAATGCAGCGCATAAATCACTGATGCTTCCTGCCACTGCGGTTCCATCAAGAATACGCTTTGCGTACTCCCCAAGTCCGGCAGAAACAGTAAAACCGTATGAATATGCCCAAGTACCGAACCGTCCGGCCCCACCCTTTGCGGTAACTGCCTGCTCGACTTTTTGTAACACTATTCCAAAGTCATCGGTAGTCTCCGATACATCAATGTTGAATGCCCCGGGATATCCCATAAGCGGAGACGGTAAATCAGCTTCAACAAAGATTCCTCCGTATTCCGCCAGCTGTTTTAACAGCGGCTCCGTATGTGCGTCATTTGTACAGAAAAAGGCGGTATCAGCTCCATACTCCTGAATCCATACCGGCACATTTTTCAGAATAAATTCCTGCGCACCAGCAATGCCGGTCTCACCGGTAGGATCCGGAGCGGTTTTATAAATAAAACGTAACCCTAAATCATTGCAGGCTTCTTCCATAATTTGCCGGCGCAACCCTAATGTGGCATATTCCATATGCCGGGGAAAAGAAATATGTATGAAATTTTTTGCACCCATTTCTTTTGCAGCCCAGACAATTGTATATCCCCGGGAAATAAAATCAGCATTTACAACCATGTCCGCAGCAGATTCAATTATCAAAGGATCTTCGTGGGCTTCGGCAACAAAACACAAAATATCCGGCCGGATTTTCTTAATCTGCATGAATGCTTCTGCTGTTCCGGGTACACCCTGATTCACAATAACCGCTTTCATCAAGGGATCTTCAGCCAAAGACAGGATTCTTTCAACAGTTATATCCTGCTGGGATATAAAATCATCAGGATACATAATATGTTTAATGATTCCACCGTCATCAACACTGCCATAGCGCCGTATCAATTCTTCGGCACCACGTAAATCATCTTCTAACTGAAACAAAGTTCCGGTAACAATACCAATATGATACTTACTGTCGGGAACCACCTCTTTACCGGCATCTTTTGTTTCTGCTTTTTTACAACCAGTAACGATACAGAATACCAGAATTGCAAATGCAAAAACTACCGTCAGTTTTTTCATTGTACATCTCCTTTTCTGCATTGCAGACAACTTTTCTTCCTGCGACAAAATCCGCATATTAGTAATGGGGAGGCCGTACATTCGGAATGTCACCTTCCAACAGGTCTGACAGTTCCTTTATTTTTTCCCGCATCAACAAGTTTTCTGCTTTAACAATATCTAATTCTTCCCGCTGTTCTACTGCAGCAGTCTGAACTTTTAAAAGAAAATCTTCGAGATATGCAAATTTCATTTCCAGTGATGTTATTCGTTCTTCAATATAATCGGTATTTGTATTCATAGCATATTTCCCTGTTTAAAACAGTATCCGCAGAACATCGGATGAAACCATTTTTCCTGCATGGTTCCGGTTTGCCTAAAAAAAGAGCCGACAAATGCCGGCTCCATATAATTGGTATTAATACCGGTATAAAGGACGCTTCTGATACTGCGTATGCAACAAATGATGAGATTTCTCACCACAAGGTTGTCCCAAGAAACTGTCATACAGTTTGATAATATCAGGATTTTTATGGGAAACACGTATTTCTGAACACACATCGTCCTTATACAATCCGGCCGCCCGTTTTGCCCTGATTTCATCATTTGAACCATAGGGTTGACCGCCACCACTTACACAACCGCCACGGCATGCCATGACCTCAATAAAATGATACGGAATTTCTTTACCGGATTTAACCGCAGCCCGAACCTGTTGCACCAACTTATCCACATTACCCAACTGATGAACAACCGCAACCCTGATTTTCGTACCGTTGATGTCCACTTCAAAAGATTTTACGCCTTCCAAACCCCGTACCGGCATCAAATCAATATCCGCAAGTTCTCCTCCGGTAACAATATGGTATGCAGTCCGTAATGCAGCTTCCATGACACCACCAGTTGCACCAAAAATAGTACCGGCACCAGAGTATACTCCCAACGGATTATCAGCATCACTTTCAGTCAAATCCGCGAAATCAATCCCCGCCTGCCGGATTAATCGGGCAAATTCCCGTGTCGTCAACGAAATATCTACATCAGAATATCCGGAAGACTTCATATATTCATCCCGACGGGATTCATATTTCTTTGCAGTACAGGGCATAATTGATACAGAACAAATCTTTGCCGGATCAATATTCATCTGGCGTGCCCAGTAAGTTTTAATCATTGCACCCATCATTTGCTGGGGACTTTTAGCTGTCGATAAATGGGGCAACAAATCATGGTAATTCTTTTCTGCGTAGTCCACCCATCCCGGACAACAACTGGTAAACATAGGCAATACTCCACCTGTAGTCAACCGTTGTACAAATTCCGTTGCTTCTTCCATAATGGTCAGATCCGCTGAAAAATTGGTATCAAATACGTAATCAAATCCAATTCTACGGAGTGCTGTATATATTTTACGGGAAGATAATTCACCCGGCTGCATACCGAATTCTTCGCCGATAGCAACCCTGACTGCCGGCGCAATTTGAGCAACAGTAATCACATCAGGATTGCCCAGCCGATCCCACAACTTGCGGTTGGAGTGACTAGATGCAATTGCACCGGTAGGACAATGCACAGCACATTGTCCACAACGAACACAGGGGCTGTCTGCCATTTGAACACCGGCAACCGGCCCAATCATTGTTTTATCACCCCGTCCGCTGTATTCCAATGCCCAGACGTTCTGCATAATTTGGCAAGCTTCTACGCACCGGCCGCAGTTAATACATTTGTCACGGTCAAGAACGATAGCATCATTGGAATCATCAACCGGTTGTTCCTTCAGAATTTTTTTGAATCTGACAGTCCGTAATCCGAATTCTGCAGCAAGCGCCTGCAATTCACACCGTCCGTTCCGGGAACACCGGAGACAGTCATCGGGATGGTTTGACAGAATCAGTTCCAGAACCGTCCGCCGTGCCTGTACAATTTCGGGGTCATGGGTGATGATATTCATACCTTCCGTGACAACAGTACAGCAGGCGCGAATCATCCGTGCTGTTCCAGCAAGCCGGACAATACAAATTCCGCAGGATGCCCATGCCGGTAAATCCGGATTGTGGCACAAAGTCGGAATACGGATATCTATTTTTTTTGCGGCATCCAGTATTGTTGTACCTTCTTCAACCTGAACTGTTTTGCCGTTTATCATTAAATTAACCATAACAGCTGTATCTCCTCTTATTTCTTTTCAATCGCATTGAACTTACAGGTTGTTTCACAGGCACCGCATTTAAGACACTTTGCCTGATCAATAACATGCCGGCTCTTCTTTTCGCCGGTAATACAGTTTGCCGGACACTGGCGGGCACAGGCACCGCAACCGATACATTTTTCCGTAATGTAAAAACTGATCAGTTTTTTACACTTGCCGGCTGCACAATGCTTGTTTTGGATATGGTCAATATATTCCTGTTCAAATTTCTTGAGCGTAGACAATGTGGGATTCGGAGCAGACTGTCCCAATGCACACAACGAACAGGATTTCATTGCCTGACCGATGTCGCGCAGTTTATTCAAATCATCCATTTCACCGTTACCCCGGGATATTTTGTCCAAAATAGAATACATCTGGCGGGTTCCGATGCGGCAGGGGGAACATTTGCCACAGGATTCATCTACACAGAATTCCATATAGAATTTGGCGACATCAACAACACAGTCATCCTCATCCATAACAATCATTCCGCCGGATCCCATCATGGAACCCAGTTTTACCAAAGCGCCAAAGTCGATGGGTGTATCAAGATTCTCTTCAGTAATAATACCACCGGATGGACCTCCAGTCTGTACACCTTTGAATTTTTTACCGTTTTTGATACCACCGCCGATTTCAAAAATGATTTCCCGCAATGTAGTACCCATGGGAACTTCAACCAGCCCGGAATTATTTACTTTACCGGTCAGTGCAAAAACCTTTGTTCCTTTTGAATCCGCAGTACCGATACTTGCAAACCATTCGGCACCTTTTGTCAGAATCACCGGAATATTTGCCCAAGTTTCCACATTATTGATAACGGTGGGCTTACCCCACAAACCGCACTGGGCAGGGAACGGCGGCTTTGGTGTCGGCATACCCCGCTGGCCTTCAATAGAACGCAGCAGAGCCGTCTCTTCTCCGCATACAAACGCACCGGCACCAAGCCGGATTTCTATATCAAAGTCAAATCCTGAACCAAGAATGTCTTTTCCCAGAAGTCCCTGGGCATGAGCTTGATCCATAGCTATGCGGAGACGGTCAATCGCCAGCGGATATTCTGCCCGGATATATACAAAACCCTGATGGGCACCAATTGCCCGTCCGCAGATTGCCATCGCTTCTATAATAGAATGAGGATCACCTTCTATCGTAGAACGATCCATATAAGCGCCAGGATCGCCTTCATCAGCATTACAGACAACGTATTTTACATCACCAGAAGCCTTCATACCGGCTTCCCATTTAAGTCCTGTGGGGAATCCCGCTCCACCGCGACCACGTAATCCTGATTTTTTTACTTCATCAATAATCTGCTGTGGCGTCATCTGGAACAATGCTTTTTCTAAAGCAAGATATCCGTCCCGGGCGATATATTCATTGATATCTTCAGGATTGATAATACCACAGTTCCGCAGAACGATGCGTTGCTGCTTTTGATAAAATTGTATTTCTTCAACTTTTTCCCGGTCTTTTTTTTCTTTATTATATAACAGGCGGGTTACTTCCCGACCTTTAATAACCTGCTCTGTAATGATTTCCGCTGCATCTTCCGGTTTTACTTCCACATAAAAAGAATCTTCCGGCAGAACTTTTACGATGGGTCCTTTTTCGCAAAAGCCAAAACAACCGGTCTTTACAATCTGAACTTTATCCGCCACATTGTTCCGGGCTGCCGCTTCTTTCAGCTGCAGATAAATATCATTGGAATTGCTGGATTCACAGCCGGTTCCACCGCAAACAAGTATATAATGTGTAAATGCCATGTTATGCTCCTGCTCCGCTGACAACCAGTGCTGATACCGGTGTGCCGCCGATAAGATGGGTTTGAACAATATCTTTTACTGCTGCGGGAGTAACTTTTCCATAAATCACCGGTTCTGCTCCCGCTCCGATTACTTCAACCATTGGTTCTTCGCTGCATTTTTCCATACAACCGGACTGTCTGACACTGACAAACCCACCCATTCCCCGGGCATCAAGTTCATCAATAAAAGCGTCTAAAACAGCTTTTGCTCCTGCGGCAATTCCACAGGTTCCCATACCGACAATAATCTGAAACTTTTTTCCTTCCGGCTCACGTTTTTGTAATTCCGGTTTCATCTGCTCGCGGATGCGGTGCAGATCTTCCAATGTCATCTTTGCCATTATAACCCCTGCCTTTTAATTTTCTTGTGATTCAAGATATTTTTTCAGCAAAACCAGTGTATCCACAGTATCAAATCTTCCCAGTTTCTGCTGCAACTGCTGCCGACTGAACTGATACTGCCGCTGGATTCCACGGCTGTCTGTAACAGTTCTGGAAACAACCACGTCACATTCCATACCCGTCATATCCGGCATCATCAGTAATATCCGGAACAGTCCCGGAACATCACCTGCCGGAGGCGTATCAATGTGACTGAGCGGAAATATACCGGATACTTCCGTTCCCTGCCCCGGAACAGATTGAATTGACCAACTGCCTCCGGTAGCTTCAGCAGTTTGCACCAGAAACGGAATGCCTAATCCCGTTCTGCGCCCGGGATGTTTTATCCCGTCTGTATAAAAAGGATCTGTAATACAAGCCAGTACACCGGCGCTGATACCACAGCCGTTATCCCGAATCAAAAATGTAAAATCCGTATCTGATTGAATCACTGTGACACGCACGAATGATGCGCGGGACTCAAATGCGTTCTGTGCCACATCCGCGACCATATCGCACAGTGTAAAGTGCACAGACTACGCATTCCTATATTTATCAAGAATACCGGCAATCTGATTTTTTGTCAGTTTACCGTATACATCTCCATTTACCGAAAGAACCGGTGCCAGACCACAGCAACCAATACACCGTACCGGCTCCACAGAAAAAAGACCATCTTCTGTTGAAATATCCTCGGGCTTTAATCCGAGAATAACCCTGGCTTCATCAATTAAGTCCTGCCCTCCTTTCAAATAACAGGCAGTACCCAGACATACGCTGATTTTGTGTTTCCCCGGTTTTTGTGTTTTAAAAAAATGATAGAATGTCATAACACCGTACACCTGCGCAAGCGGCGAACCGGTGCGTTCCGCTACTGCCTGAGCTGCGGCTTTGGAAATATAACCTTGTTCTTCTTGAACTTTATGCAGAATCATAATCAGATTCCCCGGCTTTTCTTTCCATTCTTCAATAAATGCATTGAGTTCCTTAGAAAACACTGCACTTGTCGTATCAGACATAGAAACCCCCGTCTTTTTATTATGGATAATGTCATATTAGTATACAGTGGAATGTTTCAGTTTGCAACAGGAAAACGCAGAGCGCCCCAGCAAGGAATGCATACAAATATATTATATTCAATTAATCTCTAACATTTAGTACCGAATGCGAAATTCAATTTTTTCCAACTGTGTCAACAAATCGATCAATGGAACAGAAAAAACAACTGTAAATTCTTTCCGTCTGACGGTTCCGGAAGCAATGGAAACAGAGGCACTGCGTATAACGGACGGCACTGTTATAGAAACAGTTACCATACTGCCGGACAACGCCTGGGCAACCCGTGCCCCGTATATTGCGCCAATCAAACCGCTGTACTCATCCCCTGACAGGGATTCTCCGGTAAACACCGGAGCAGACAGCAAGTCCGCATAATCCGCCGTTTCCCGGGGAAGTAATTCCAATACACTGCTGTATATTTCAGGAGAAAGCGACAACCGGAGTTCCGTACCGCCGCCCACAGAATAAAATGTCAACATACCGGGAACAACCGGAAGCACATCACGGGAACCATCATCCGTACCGGCTTGGGTCTTCCCTGATACCGATATTGATACAGTATCCGGCAACTCCACTGAAATATCCGCCAACCCGGCCGCAGTCAATGCATCAGTAACCAGGACTTCATCAAACAAGGGTACATCTTCTCCGCTGCCGGAAAACGACCGGACTATTTCAGCCACGGCTCCTGCAGCCGACGTACTGAAACTGTAAGACACATCCCCATCACGGGCAACTGCAATGCTAAACGACGGAGAACAACCGCAACATAATATTATACAGACCGCTGCAACCAGCAATATCATACTTATTTTAAAATACTGCGACCGGCTGCTGCTGATACTACAGTTCCGGTATTTTTTTCCAAAGACAACCGGAAAAAAAAGTTCCATTTTTTTTCTGTTATCCATCATATTTTTATCCATAAGATATATCCATCAGCATACTAAAAATAATCTACCATAAGTTATGTATATTTTAAAGAAACCGGGACATCGGAAACGTTACACGTATACCGGTAGAACAAACCAAACCGGATGCCAAAGCAGACACAAACGGCAAAGCGGAACCATCCACATCATTAACAACTGAATAATGAATATCCTGAACCAAAGACAAATCAACCGGACCGGCCTGAATAGACGGCGTCTGCCAGACAAGACCAATTGTACCGGGAAAGATGGAAGG
>CALXOI010000022.1 GCA_944389965.1 uncultured Treponema sp. | reverse complement strand
TAATGCTTTATTTTGTGCTCAAGTACTATTTCCTTTTTCAATTCCTCTGTGTATTTGGACATAAAAATTGCACCTCCCAAAATTGAACTTTATTTGTCCAACTTTAGGGGTGCACTTCAGTTTAGGCAGTTTTTTTATCTAATTTTGCCGTATTTCAACATAATATTCCCGTTACCGATATGCCATACGGAAATATAACGAAATAATATTATCAGCATAGGTTCCACGGGGCATCCGCCGCCATGCACAGCCGACAACGGGTGCAAATCCTGTTCCACCGGCGGTAAAATCATATTCAACCAAAAATCTGAACCCGTTTCCCCAATCAGTGGACCGCACACCGTCCTGTACAGAGCCGACAGCAATAAAATCGGATCGCCGACCCAACACATATTCCACCCCTGCACAAAGTCCTGCAAGTCCTGGATACAACCGGATACCGCTGTACACAGCATAATCAATCAGATTACAGTGTTCGCTTCCCTGGAACCGGAAATCACAGGTGGTTACACCGCCAATCATAAACCGGATCATCGGGTCAAGCAGGAACCCGACCGATGCATCTGCCTCCACTACAAGCCGGGTTAAACCGCTGGTTCCATCAGTAAGCTGTTTATCGCCATAAATGACGGCAGCCGTCCCCACGGAACCACCGAAAGTGACACGGTTTTCCGCACCGGCATACTGTACAGGAACAATATGCAGCGCAGCACAGATTAACCAGGAAAACACAACGGGTCTCATAACGCCGCAACAGCATCTGCCAGAGCTGCACCCCGGCGCTTTAATTCTTCTTCATCTTGAACAGACGGAACCCCCTGCCATTCAAAGGATTCTATTTCATCCCATTTAAGCGGCTGCACTGCTTCATCATATTCTTTTTTGGCACCGCCAACCCAGCCCCAACTACCGATACGCAGAGCCTTTTTACCGGTAAAATGTTTCCGGGTAAAAAGATTCAGCATATATGCCGCCGGCGGGAACATTTTGTATTCATAAGTGGGCATTGCCATGACAATTCCGGCAGATTCATATGCTTCTTCAAGAACGACAGATATATCTGTCGCAGGTATTTCCAGAGTAACAACCCGGGGTGCGATTTTACCCGCAGCAGCAAGCTCTTTTGCACGTCCCGTAATACCTTCAACAACTGCATCAACACCTTTTTTGGTATTGCCGTACATCGAACCGTAAATAATGCAGATTTTATTTTCCATTTTACCACCGGTGTTGTAACCAGCATATTTTACATAGCGGCTGATAATTTCCGACGGATTTTTCCGCCACACCAGTCCGTGGCTGGGGGCAATAACATTTACCGCAACGCCATCCAGTTTTGTAATCGCCGCTTTTACAAACGAACTAAAGCTTGCCACAATATTTGCATAGTACCGCAGGGATTCCCGTTCGTAAAATTTGTGTTCTTCGGCAGTAAATTCATCATCAAAAATCCGGTCACCGGTAGCACCGTACGACCCGAACGCATCACAGGAAAACAGAACACCGGCTTTTTCATCGTAGGTCATCATTGTTTCCGGCCAATGTACATTCGGTGTTTCAACAAATTTCAGCACAATGCCTTTTCCCAAATCAAGTGTGTCACCGGTTTTTACGCAGCGGTAGGCACCTTCCCCTGCTTTACAGAAATTCTGTGCCAGCGCAACACCCTTTGCCGTTGAAATAATCTCTGCTGACGGGTTAAGTTTATGGAACGACTGAAGGAAACCCGTATGGTCCGGTTCCAGATGGTTCAGGATAACATAATCTATTTTCTGTACAGATAAACCGATAGAAGCAAGCTGTTCATTCATCTGTTCCGGCGCTGTCTCCCACTCCCGGTATAAGTCAATTACCGCTGTTTTTTCCCCCTGTACAATATAGGAATTCAATGTTACTCCGTGTGGAATTGTCCATATCCCTTCAAAATACGGTGCATCCGTAATATCCGCGTGGAGCGCATACGTATACTCATTTATTTTCTTTGCATTCATACAGAAACTCCTTGTATTTCCTCAATATATTTAATTATACTCATTATATTGCTCAAAGAATAGTCCTTTCTTTTTTTTTCTTCATTTGTGAAATTCAATCTTGACGAGGTATGAAATCTTTGATAATAGTAAAGGTAATGCAGTCACGATGTAAATAGATACACCGTTACTTCACGATATTTATTTTATATTCAGGAGATATAGTATGAAAACTCTGAAACTTGTAGTAAGTATCTTCCTTGCTGTTCTTGTCTGTACCGGCAACGTATGGGCAGGAGGTAAAAAAGACAACGGAACCGGTGAAAAGGTATACAAAATCGGTATCGTCCAGCTGGTTGAACATGATGCACTGGATGCCGCTTACCAAGGATTTGTAGACGGACTTGCAGAACAGGGTTTTGTGGATGGTCAGAATATCACGATTGACTATCAAAATGCCCAAGGTGAACAAGCAAACTGTGTTACCATTGCCCAGAAGCTGGTAAACGATAATGATGACCTGATTCTAGCAATTGCAACACCTGCCGCCCAAGCAGTCGCAAACCTGACAAAAAGAATTCCGATTCTGATTACTGCGGTTACCGACCCGGCAGATGCAAAACTGGTAAAATCAAATGAACTGCCCGGAACAAATGTCAGCGGAACTTCCGACCTGACACCGGTTGCCGAACAGATTAAGCTGGCAAAACAGTTTGTACCGGATTTGGAAACAATCGGCCTGTTGTACTGTTCCAGCGAACAGAACTCCCTGTTCCAGATAAACATTGCAAAAAAAACATGTGATGAAATGGGCATTAAATATATCGAAGCAACAGTTTCAAATTCCAATGAAATCCAGCAGGTTGTCCAGAGCCTTGTCGGTAAAGTCGATGCGTTGTACGCACCCACAGACAATATGATTGCTGCCGGCATGGCAACCGTAGCATTGGTTGCCACCCCCGCAAAACTGCCCGTATTCTGCGGGGAAGAAGGTATGGTCCAGTCGGGCGGACTTGCCACATACGGAATTAACTATTATGAATTAGGCAAGCAGACAGCAAATCAGGCAGTTGCAATCCTGCGGGACGGAAAAAATCCTGCAGAAATGCCGATTGAATACTTGGCTACTTGTGATTTGTCTGTGAACATGGACACTGCAGCTGCAATCGGAATCACCATTCCGGCAGAAATCATGGCACAGTTACCATAACCCGTTTCCACTTATAAAACAGCCGGTTCACCTGCCGGCTGTTTTGTTTATTTCATAAAATACCCAAATAAATATTTGCCTAAAAAGCTTATAGAACCGGCTTACCGGAATGAAATTCTTTCATATCTAACATAATAAATTCGCCAACCGCAATGGCACTCCTGTTCCGCTGCAAAGACGCACTCGGAACCGTAAAATATGCCTGACAAAATTTCCCGTAACCGGTTGCCGAAATAAACCTGCAAGAGAACCGGCGTTTTCCGCCGGAAGCGTACGGGCAGCCAGCCCCGGTACCGGCAGTTAGATCTGTGTTTTGTTTTTCCGGGCGGGATAACGGTGGCGTTGCCCAAACACAGGACGCTGCCCCGGGCAGAATGACAGGGAAACCGACACAAAAGGGAGTCCGGGGGATTTCCCCCGGTCGTCGCAAGGAAAGGATGAGGGTCTAAGGGAGAGGGGAAAACTACGCGTCGAAAAAATTGGTTTCTCCTCTCCTTTGAAATTTTCACGCTCCTGCTAAAAGCGGTGTTTGCCCTGCTTTACAAAAGCAGTCTATCATGGTAAAGAATGCAAATACCATCGTTTTGCAAAGATAATACAAGATCCCTCCGGCACAACCTGCCGCCCCGTCGGGACGACAGGTTGTGCCGGAGGGGGTTGCAGGAATGAACCGCTCCGCTATGCCGGATATGACGGGGTTTAGCTCTGTGTCGCCAATCACAAAAAAGCTGTTACATAAGGTAACAGCCTTTTCTTTGTTACCATCGGTAACCGTGTACACGTTACCGATGGTAACAAACAGTGGGTACACCGTGAATCATTGTATGGTTACTCCCAGTAACATATACACCTTACAAAAGGTAAATAAAGAACGCCTTCACCGCACTGCCACCCGGCAGGTGTGCAAGGGGCGCAGAGGAGGCAAACCCGCGTTATTCAATAATAAAAGTTCGTCCCTCATGAAGAAAAATACTGTGGTTAAAATACCGTTTTAAACCTTCAACCAGTACTTTCCGCTCCACATCCTTACCCATACGCACGAATTCTTCTATTGAGTTAGTATCCCGAACCCGGATAACATCCTGAAAAATAATAGGACCTTGATCCAAATCCTCATTGGCAAAGTGAGCTGTTGCACCGATAAGTTTGACACCTTTGTGCCACGCCTGATGGTATGGCTTTGCCCCTTTAAATGCAGGAAGAAAACCGTGATGGATATTGATAATCCGGTTCTTCCATTCCCGGGTGAATTCCGGTGACAGAATCTGCATATACCGGGCAAGGCATACTACATCTATCCGATATTCCTTCAGAATTCCGTTTAAGTCGGCTTCATACGCAGACTTTCCTTTTGCCGGATCAACCTGATAAAACGGAATATGGAATTCCGTGGCAATACTGCACAAATCAGGATGGTTTGAAATAATTACAGGAATATCACAATGAAGCTGACCATCCTGATGTTTAAGCAGAACTTCATACAGACAATGACTCGTTTTTGACACAAGAACCGCCATCCGCTGCTTTTCATCGGTGCGGTATAAATGCCATTCCATTGCAAACCGGCGGGCTGTGTCTTCAAAAACTGAACGGAAAACATCCGGTGTAAAAACAGCCGTCTGTTCTTCCTCTGGTGCCGGTACAGATGAAACAGCAAAGTCAATGCGGCAGAAAAATTTTCCTATATCAACAGCTGTGTACTGAGCAAGATTCAATATGTTCCCACCGGCAGCTGCAATCGTATGGGTAATTGCAGCAATCAATCCGCTTTTATCCTGGCAGGAAGCGGTAAATGTATAATTCACAGTATTCATAGCTGTGTAGTGTATCGTTTTTTTTCTAATGACACAATTCCTTAAATTTGATAACATATAGTAATCTTACATGAGGAACGATATTATGGGTATTTTGCTTGCCATACAGGGCGCCGCATCACAAGGTGTACTGTGGGGCATTATGGCACTTGGTCTGTATATCACATTTAAAGTGCTTGATTTTGCCGATTTAACGGTAGACGGCAGTTTTGCCCTTGGCGGAGCTGTCAGTGCAGTCCTTCTGGTGAACGGCTGCAATCCGTTCTTATCCCTGTTAGTTGCATTTCTTGCGGGGGCTCTGGCGGGTCTCGCCACCGGACTGCTTCATACAAAACTTGAAATTCCCGGTATTCTGGCGGGGATTCTTACAATGATTGCGCTTTATTCTATCAATATACGTATTATGGGTAAAGCAAATACTCCGTTGCTGGGCGTTGACACGATTATGAGCCAGATGGAAGAAGTCTTTCTGATGGACAGAACCGTAAGTTCCCTGTTGTGGGGCGCTATTTTTTCCGCGGTTATCATTGCAGCCTTATACTGGTTTTTCGGTACGGAACTGGGTAGCGCAATCCGGGCCACCGGAAACAATGAGCGGATGGTCAGAGCACAGGGCGTAAATACTGACAACATGAAAATTATCGGCCTGATGTTGTCCAATGCGCTGGTTTCCCTATCGGGGGCATTGGTAGCCCAAAGCCAGGGATACGGAGATGTAGGTATGGGAACAGGTACTATCGTCATCGGACTGGCATCAATTATCATTGGCGAAGTGATTTTCGGAAAACGGTTTGCGTTCTGGTACATTCTGCTTTCCGTAGTTTTCGGTTCAATCGTTTACCGTATTATCATTGCAGTGGTATTACAGTTAGGTCTGAAATCAACAGACTTGAAGTTGCTTACCGCCATCATCGTTGCCATTGCACTGGCTCTTCCCGTCATAAAAAAACGGATGCAAAAGAAACAGCCCCTGCCGCAGGAGGACACCGCATCATGATAAAACTTACCCATGTATCAAAAACTTTTAATCCGGGCACCATCACTGAAAAAAAAGCATTAAAAGATATTTCTTTGGATTTGCGGGAAGGAGATTTTGTAACCGTTATCGGGGGAAACGGAGCCGGAAAATCAACACTGCTGAATCTGATTGCCGGAGTGCACCAGACAGACACCGGTTCCATTATGCTGGACGGAATTGATATTACAACCTGGAAAGAACATACCAGAGCCCAGTTTTTAGGCCGGGTATTTCAGGATCCGATGATGGGAACCGCTGCAAATATGGAAATAGAAGAAAACCTTGCGTTGGCATACCGCCGGGGTAAAAAACGAGGGTTAAGCTGGGGCATAAAACCTGCCGAGCGGAAGCTGTATAAAGAACTGCTGGCTTCTTTGGATTTAGGGCTGGAAAACCGGATGACATCAAAGGTCGGTCTGTTGTCCGGTGGACAGCGGCAGGCATTGACACTGCTTATGGCAACACTGCAAAAACCAAAACTGCTGCTGTTGGATGAGCACACCGCCGCCCTTGACCCAAAAACAGCAAAAAAAGTCCTTGAACTGACAGAAGAAATTGTCAACCGGGAGCACCTCACTACATTTATGGTTACCCACAATATGAAAAATGCTATCCGGTACGGAAACCGGCTTATCATGATGCTGGAAGGACAGATTGTGTATGATGTTTCCGGAGAAGAAAAAAAGAATCTGGAAGTTGCAGACCTGCTTAAAAAATTTGAAACCGTCAATGGTGACGGACTTGTCAACGACCGAATGCTGCTCAGCTAATATCCAGTCAAAAAACGTTCCCTGCCGTAAGACAGGGAACGTGGTTGTCTTGTATTATTGCAATTTATTTTTTACCATTAACATATTAACGTAAGTCTATGTTCTCAATCCCATCCATATCATCAAAAACCCTGTTTTCGCCGGCCATTGCCCAGATAAATGTATAATTACTGGTTCCACACCCGGAATGAATAGACCAGCTGGGAGAAATTACAGCCTGCTCGTTGTGCATCACAATATGACGTGTCTCCCTTCCTTCTCCCATAAAGTGAAACACAATATTTTCAGGTGAAAGATTAAAATACATATACACTTCCATCCGCCGCTCGTGGGTATGACAGGGCATAGTGTTCCACACAGAACCAGGCTCCAATGCAGTCACGCCCATGGATAACTGGCAGGTTTCCAGTACATCCGGATGGATATACTGCCGGATAATCCGCTTGTTTGATGTATCCGGAGAACCGCAGGGTTTCTTTGCTGCCTGTTCACTGGTAATATGTTTTGCAGGGCAGGTTTTATGGGCGGGCGCTGAACACATATAGAATTTCGCCGGTACCGGGCCGCAACTTTCCAACAGTATTTTTTTTGTTCCCATGGGAAGATACAATGCATCCAGGCTGCCCATATCATATACTGTTTCATCAGCATATACTTTTCCTGCGGCTCCGATATTGATAATTCCCAGTTCCCGTCGTTCTAAAAGAAACCGGGTACCAAAATTCTTCCAGCAGTCGATATTTTTTTCAATATCCAGTCGTTCTTTGACCGGCATTGCGCCCAGCGTTACCATCCTGTCCACATGAGAATATACCGCAGTAACATCATCTGCTACAAACACTGTATCAATCAGAAATTCCTTGCGGATTTCATCCGTCGTGTACCGTTTAAAATCCTGCTGGTTTACAGAATACCGTATATCCATTTTATTCCTCCTATGGTGTATACATATAATATATTTGTATACACTTTACAATATTAGTATATAAATGTATACTTTGAATGTCAACAAATCGACCTGCACAACAGCAGATATACAAGGAGGACTCCATGTTCAATGAAAACAGTTTCAGTTTGAAGGGAAAAATTGCACTGGTTACCGGTGCATCTTATGGAATCGGATTTGCAATCGCCAGCGGCTTTGCAAAGTATGGGGCAACAATCGTATTCAATGATATTAACCAGGAGTTGGTTGATAAAGGTTTGGCTTCTTACAAAGAAAAAGGTATTGCAGCCTATGGATACGTGTGCGATGTAACCGATGAAACAGCTGTTCAAAAAATGGTTGCAGAAATCGAAAAAACGGTGGGAATTATCGATATTCTAGTAAATAATGCCGGTATTATCAGACGGACACCTATGTGCGAAATGTCTGCCGCCGAATTCCGCAAAGTAATTGACATTGATTTAAATGCACCTTTTATTGTATCAAAAGCAGTTATCCCATCTATGATAAAAAAAGGTCACGGCAAGATTATCAATATCTGTTCCATGATGAGTGAACTGGGACGGGAGACGGTATCCGCTTATGCAGCGGCAAAAGGTGGCTTAAAAATGCTTACACGCAATATCTGTTCCGAATACGGATATGCAAATATCCAATGTAACGGAATCGGTCCGGGTTATATTGAAACACCGCAGACAGCCCCGTTACGGGAACGGCAAAGTGACGGTTCCCGTCATCCGTTTGATGCATTTATCGTATCAAAAACTCCAGCCGAACGGTGGGGTACAACAGAAGATTTGATGGGGCCAGCCGTGTTCCTTGCGTCAGATGCATCAAATTTTGTAAACGGTCATATTTTGTATGTAGACGGAGGTATTCTGGCATACATCGGGAAACAACCTCAATAATAGTCATTAACAGGAACCGACACAGTACCGGTGGGTACAAATGATTCTGTAACCAATACAGTATGTGCCGGAAGTATTTTCATTCACACTCCTGTATGCCGCTGTGCCACCGCATATTCTGCACCGGTACAGCGGCATATACAATGTTCTGTCAAACCAGCCAATCCACCCGCTGCCCGCCTGTATGGGACTATAAAGAACAGATGGTTGGCAGTATTTTCATCCCGGAAGGAATTGACAGCAGATTCCTCAATTCATACAATAAAGAAAACTAATTTTCAGTATCAGCGGAATAAAATCCGCCCCAGGATTGAATATATTTATGGAACAAAATCATTTGCCGGATCAAAGCGCAAAAAATACAGATGCTGCAACATTGATTTACACTGCATTGCGGAAAGAAATACTGAACATGACTATCAAGCCGGGGGAACAGATTATAGAAAGTGCCGTCTGTTCCCGTTTCAAAACTTCCCGAACGCCGGTGCGGGAAGCATTCCAGCGGCTCCAAAGTGCGGGATTGATTACAACAGTTCCATACAAAGGATCCTGCGCAACTCTGCTGGATTATAATGCTATACAGCAGGTAATCTTTATGCGGGGGGCTGTAGAATCCGTCGTTATCAGTGACTTTATACACGATGTTTCTCCTTACCAAATTGAAGAACTCCGCTACCGGCTGAACCTTCAGCGGATTCTCTTGGAAAACGAATTTGACACGGTAAAATTTTACAATGCAGACAGCACATTCCATTCCGTCTGGTTCAAACATCAAAAAAAAGAACTTGTATGGAAAATTATCCAGAAATCCCAGCAACAATATTCCCGGTTCAAAATGCTTGATTTGAAATCACGTGATGCCTGCCGCAATATATTCGATGAACACACACATCTTTTTGAATTGATTGAAAACCGTGACGCGGCAGCGGCGGCGGCTTTTATCAAAGAACACCTCAACGGCGGCATTATCCGTGTGGGGGAACGAATAACTAAAGATTATGCGGATTATTTTGTCCCGTGACCGGCACGGTATCGAGTTTCCCGCCGGCAATTCCATATTCTGCCCGGCACATCCGGGACACAGATTCCAGATGTGCCGGTACACACAGCCGGTTTTATAAGACAACGCGCTGTTTCCGGGCGAGTAGTTCTGCCATATCAGACTACAACCAGCATCTGCCAGAACGCCCCGCTTCCACTCATACAACCGGCACAACATAATTGTCCCGGGCACCCTTCCCGGCAGATTATACCGGGATACTTTGCAAAGACGTTTTTTTTCTATATAATTATTTCCCATGAACAACGAAAAGAACAATACGCGGCCGGTACACTGGGCTGATCAGACCGCTGATAAAATTATCC
Organism: uncultured Treponema sp.; assembly: GCA_944389965.1. Classification (GTDB taxonomy): domain Bacteria; phylum Spirochaetota; class Spirochaetia; order Treponematales; family Treponemataceae; genus Treponema_F. The sequence goes on along the minus strand of CALXOI010000022.1, from coordinate 15,078 downwards.
GGGAACGGGGTGATTTGGACATATACACCTGTGCATCCGGTATCACTCCGTCAGGAACGGTTCATATTGGTAATTTCAGAGAAATTATTTCTGTTGATTTAGTTGTCCGTGCGCTCCGGGACCGGGGTAAAAAGGTACGGTTTATTTATTCTTGGGACGATTACGATGTGTTTCGCAAAGTTCCGCAAAATATGCCTAAAGCAGATGAGTTGCAGGCATATCTGCGTTTCCCCATCACTATGGTTCCCGATCCATTCGGACGGGACAGTTCATATGCACGGCATCATGAAGTCGATGTAGAATCGACGCTGCCGGTTGTGGGAATTCATCCGGAATTTCTGTATCAGGCAGAACGGTACCGTTCCCACATGTATGACGAAGGAATGAAAACCGCATTGCAGAACAGAAATAAAATAAAAGATTGCCTGAACCGGTACCGGGACGAAGCCCACAAAATTCCTGCTGATGAAGAATATTGGCCGGTAGCAGTCTTTTGCGAAAAATGTAACCGGGACACTACGGTTATAGACGGGTACGACGGCGAATACGGCTTAACCTATCATTGCACGGAATGCGGTCACCATGAAACAGCAGATATCAGGACAGCATCAGGCATCAAGCTAGGGTGGCGGGTAGACTGGCCGATGCGTTGGAAACATGAACAGACCGTTTTTGAACCGGCAGGAAAAGACCACCACAGCCAAGGCGGTTCATTTGATACAGCCCGGCTTGTTGCGGATGAAATATACCACTGGCCTGCACCGGTAACGTTCAGATATGACTTTATCGGTATCAAAGGAACTCCGGGAAAAATGTCATCATCAAAAGGCCAGGTTATCGCACTGCCTGATGTTTTAAGGGTATATCCTCCGGAAATTGTCCGGTATATGTTTGCCGGAACCCGGCCTAACACAGAATTTTCCATCAGTTTTGATTTGGATGTTCTTAAAACTTATGAAGATTACGACAAAACAGAACGTATTGCCTGGGGCGTTGAAAAAGCAAAAAATGACGACATCTATGCTAAAGAGCGGCGTATTTATGAATTATCACAGGTGGACGGTATGCCGGCAGTTATGCCGTACCAAGTTCCGCTACGGCATTTATGCAATCTTTTGCAGACCAACTCAGGCGATATAGAAGCCGTTATTGCTTCATTACCGGATGTGCAACCGGAACAGCGGGAAAAGTTGCGGGTTCGCTGTACCTGTGCCTGGTACTGGATTACAGAGTGCGCCCCAGACGATTTCCGCTTCTCACTGCGCACTAACGGTTCAAAAGCAAATATTGACGGTTCCGCCCTTGAGGCAGTCAGAACAATTTATACTGATGTACTGCCGGTTATGGATACGATGGATGAGAAACAGTTGTCAGAAGCCGTATACGGTGCCGCACAGAAATGTGGACTGGAACCAAAAGCGTTGTTTACTGCAGTGTATCAAGCACTTATCGGCAAAAATGCCGGGCCCCGGTTGGCTAATTTTATGAAAATTATCGGACGGGAACGGCTCGAATCAATTCTCAGCGTATACCAATAAACACGGAACACTGAATCTAAAACACTGCACCCTGTGGTAAACGACAGGGATTGCAGTGTTTTTTTCTCCAGAACACACGGTCTGATATCACCTGCTGTTACCGAATTTGATACTGCCCGGTACCAATTCAGTAAAACATCCCGGTTGCGGCATTCTTTTTTTCACCAAGCATGGCAAAAGCAGCAGGACCGGCTGTTGCTTCTTTTTCTAAAATTGTATATTTTAGTAACAGTAATTATATATAAAAAGTGAGCCTCATTTCCCTGCAAATACAGTATCAATACCGAGACTCCTGGAGTACAAAAATGCGTTTGAATACTAAATTTTCTTTAACAGTCGGATTGTTATCTTTTATTTCCATCATCCTTACCGGATTGATACTTTTTTGTGTTTCAATTTTTATTACTATCAGTGAATTTGAGCAGAATTTGCAGACCGAACAGAATCTGTTCCAACAGACGATGAATTATTCAGATTTAGTGGCAGCACGGGGCATTACGGTAGACACTATTTATACAGACTGGAAAACCTTAACCGACGCAACAGAAGCAAACATGGTAAAACTGGAACAGTCTCCTGCCCGACGGTATTTTACCCTGTCATTGAACGAAAAACTCGATTCTATCTCCGAATTATGGAATCTGATACAGCAAAAATTTGTTTCTCTGGACGATATTTATCAAAGCCTTGCCACAACTCCGCTCCCTACCGGACTAAAATTATCCATTTCATCCAGTGGTTTTTTGTCTGCAATTGCAGCAAACGATAATTCGCCAGAAGCAAAAGAATTGAACTTTCAAATAACACGAATTAAACGGACAACCCAGACAATCCAATCAATCTGTGATTCTTTTGAAGACACCATTATTTCTATTTCCGCTGAAACAGAACAACTAATTTCCCGTGCATACCGGATATTTATTGCCACAGCAATTGCTGTCACACTAGTAGTTTCAACCGGTGCCCTGCTGTTGGCAACAAAAATCACCCGGAAAATTGTCCGTAGAATCACTTTGCTGCAGGATTTAACTGGCAGGCTTTCTCAAAAAGATTTTTCCCGGGGCATAGAAATATCTGATACTGATGAAATTTACGAATTATCCCGGGATTTGAATAACACCGTGAGTATATTGAACGATTTTTTAGTTACCGTTAAAAACACCGCATTTGAAGCAGGGCAAGCCGGACACACCATCAATGATTCAGCAGTCAGTACTGCTGCTGCAACAAATGAAATCAACGCAAATATTGAATATTTGAACACAATGGTAGAAAAACTATCAACCGCTGTTTCCCATTCCGTTTCCGCCGCAAACCAAATGATTACTGCATCAGAAACATTGCTTTCCGGCAACAATCTGCAAAATGCCGTAATTCAGGAAAACCAGCAAACTGTTACAACCATGGCAGAATATCTTGATAATGTAGCGCAAACAGCAAAAGAAAAAACAATCAGTGCCCAGGAAATACAGAACTTGGTTGAAGACGGGGATGAAAAAATATTTTCCACTTGTTCTCTGTTACAAAATATCAATGACCAGCTGGATGAAATATCTGAAATTGTCACCATCATCAATGATATTGCAGAGCAAACCAATATACTTTCCATGAATGCTGCCATCGAAAGTGCCCATGCTGGAGACAGCGGAAAGGGATTTGGCGTTGTCGCAGAGGAAATCCGTGTCCTTGCAGAGTCTACGGCTGAAAATTCCACCAGAATCGCATCTTCTCTGTATGCAATTATCAATCAGGTAAAAGAAGCAAATACAACCGGTAAAGCCGCAGCAGAAGCATTCCAGCTTGTCAGCAACCGGACCCACGACATGATAACCTCCTTGACTGAAATTACCGGAAATATACAGCAAATTGATGACAATATGTATCACGTTACAGAAAAAAACACTGAACTAACAAAGAACTCCCGACAGATTGCAGAATCCTGCGACAAACTCACGGAACACCAGCAAGCTGTATCCCGGGAAATGAAGTCCATGAGTTCTGTATTTTATGAGGTGGAGGCAGGAATCAAAGAAATAAAAACGGGAACTGCAGATATTGTAGAAAAAATGGCAGGTATCAATACCAGCAGTATGGATACCTGCACTAAGATGGCAGTTCTGGACAAAACCCTTGCGGAATTCACAACGATTGACCGGACAGTCGATGCTGCCCCGGAAAACCTGCAAAGAGACATATCTGCACACCAGGAAAACAGCTCTCAACATCTGACCGGCATAGCGACATCCGGCAATATCATATATGATGCAAACAGTATCAAGGATGCAGAAACAGATAGAACAAAGGCTCCCGCCGGATCCGCAACCGGACCGGAAGTAAATACAGATACCGGAAGTACGAATTCCGGTTCTACCGGCAGTTTTACTGATGGAATGGAGGAAATTGATGCCGGGGAATTTTTTAATTAGTTCTGCGACGACGGGAAAAACCCAAGCCTATCAACAACAATGCAGTCATATACGGTAACGACAACAATACCGCAGAGGGAATATTCTCGCATCCCGGAATACGCTGAATATTATTTGCAGCGTATTCGGCGGCAGTGAAAACACAGACTGCAACTGCAGTTCTGGCGGTACGTTTTTGCCCCAGAAATACAGCTGCCAATGCCGTCCAGCCCCGGCCGGCACTCATATTAGGTACAAATGCTCCCAAACCGGCAGCCAGCACGCATCCTGCAAGCGCAGCACAACCGGCCGCCACTCCCCAGGCAACAGTTATCCACCGGGAAGGATGCACACCCCGGATGTTCAACACATCAGGTGAGCTGCCGGTAATTCTCAGGTATATTCCGGCTCTTGTAAAATGCAGTATACCCGCAACCAAAACGGCGGTAATCCAGGCACCAGCCGTCAATACCGGTACCGGACTGGTACCACCCGGGAATTCAGGCAATACCAGAACACCCCGTGAACCAAATATTTGTACACTGCACAGAGAAATAATTCCGGTTACCCCCATATTCAAGGCTAATCCGGTTAAAAAAGGATTTGCCTTTAACCTGATTGTCGCAATCGCAGCCGGTACCGCAACGGCAACACATATTCCGATACTGGCAACCGCCCCCACTAAAGGAGCACCGGAATAATACACAGCTGCATAATAGACAAAAGCTCCCAGATTAATAAAACCATCGGCAAATACAGCCATGACACCCGCATATTCACTTACCAAAGCTCCGGCTGCAGTAATCAACAGGGGGGCAGCTGTCCGTAAAAGTTCAAAAAATACATTCATACCGGCAGCTTCCTTTTTCCCCTGTGCCATAACACCGCAAACCGGGCAGAAATACAGAATAAAACCGACCCCTGGATCAGTCCCGCCATGTCGAATGAAAAACTCTGTACCATAGAAGCCCGACTGGATGCGGTATAAATCCATGACAGCAAAAGTGCGGACGGGATAACTGCGGCAGGATGACTCTGGGCAATTAAGGCACAGGACAGGGCATTCCATCCCATTCCACTATAGAAACCGCTATGACAGGTATAATAAGTTCCCCAGACAGCAAAAAAACCGCACATACCGTGACAGCAACCAGAAAAACACAATCCCCAAAAAGAAGCAGCATCAGGATGGTAACCTGCATACCGGGAAAATTCGGGAGCAGAACCGGCAAGACACAACCGGCTGCCTGTCTTTGTTCTGAACAGGAATACCGCACCAGCAAGACAAAAAGCAACAGCAGCAAAAAAAGAAATGTTGAATGGTGAAGGCGGAAACAAAGCAGGCAACTGCAGTTGTTCAGGAATAACCGCTGTTGCCAACAGGTTACGTGTATCATCCCTGAACGGACCGGCGACAGCTGCGTCCACTAACGGAATTGTAAATGAAGATAAAAAAAAAGAAGTCAGCAACTCACTGCTCCCCCGAAACCGTTTCAACAAAGCGGGTACCAGCGCAGAGAAACCGCCAACAATAACCGCAGCTGTACCAGCTGTAACTATATGAACAGCTGCCGGCACCGGTAACGGCGTTCCCAAAATAACGGCCGCGATAAAGCCCCCTAAATAAATCTGACCTTCCCCACCAAGATTTAAACTTCCGGAACGGATTGCCACAGCAGCACCAACTGCAGCCCACATCAACAGGGATGCGGTGTTTAAAAATGACCCGGCATAATATAAAGAAGTAAATACGCCGGTAAAAAAATCAGCGGCTGCCTGCACCGGTCTGCCGGCACAAACCACAAGCACGAGTAGCGAAACAAGAATTCCGACACCAACAGCAGCAAAACTTGAACCATACTTTCCGATTTTTTTATATAAACGTACATAAAAAGACATCTGTATTTTCCTTTACAGGGAAATTTTCGTACCGGACAAAAAACCTCCGGTCAATACATACTGTCGGGAAGCAACAGCCGCAAATCCTCCGCTTTCAGTAGTCAGCACCAATACCGCAGCACCCCCGGCAGCAAGACGCTGGATACGGCTTATCAATGCGGATGATGCACTGTGATCCAGCCCTTGAAACGGTTCAGATAATATCAAAAACCGGGGGTTATAATATAACTCCCGGGCTAAAATCAACCGCTGCAACATACCGCCGGACAAATGAAACGCCGGTTCCTCCGGTAAAGCAGTGATTCCGGCTGCAGTAATAACCGCATCGGCAACAGCGTGCCGGTGCTGCGGTGACTCATAAACACCGGCGACAACTTCTACAGATAACCGGGGATGTGCACCCCGGAATGTCCGGTTGAACGGCACAATGCCGGTTCCAAACATCCGGAGCATATCTGAACGGAGCGGATGTTTCTGAAAATTCATCTCACGGTCTCCCAAGATATATGTACCGGAACATCTATAGGGCTGCATTCCCGTTGTAATATTTTCCAAAGTTTCTAAGCCACCTTCCCGTTGTCCGGCAATCAATGTAATAGAACCGGAGCAGACTTGAAAGGTCACATTAAATACAGCAGCACCGGCGGGAGGACGACAGGTTAAATTATTTACGGCAAAAACCAGTCGTCCGCAGGAACCGCCGGCAGGAGTTTCAACACCGGGTATCCGAACCGCTTCCTGATACAACGCTGATTCCTGTCCAATTCCGGAATAATCTGTACCGGATGCCTCCTGTGCGGTTATACTGTCCCCCGTACAAGATACGGCAACGTCATGATCCCCGGTAAAAACACCGGCAGAAACCGTACCGGTATCGGTTCGGTCCGGAACACCGGGAAACAATGCCTCTGACAATTCCACAGCAGAGGCAAAATGTCCGGTTCCGTTCCGGTGGCAGGATAATACAACCCTTCCTTTTCTCAGGACGGTCACCGCATCAGCATAATCAACTGCTTCCTGTAAATTGTGGGTGATAACGATAATACCGGTACCAATATCCGAAATTTCCCGCTTCAGACATGAATACAACTGCTGCCGTTGTTTTGTATCCAAAGGTGCAGCAGGTTCATCCAGAATCAAAAAACGTGGATTCCGGGAGGCAGCTGCCAGCAATGCAGTATAAAATATTCCGTCAGCAGAAAGTGCCGCAGCCGGCAACATATCCGGTACAGAAATGCCGATATCAAACCTGGTTTTCAACCGGGTAACCGCTGCCTTTTCCTCAGCCCGGTTAATAATTCCCCACCGGGCTGGTTCCGCACCCAGCATAACATTTTCCAGTACAGATAAGTCCGGAACAAGCAACGGCCGCTGGTGTACAATACCGATACCGGCAGCCGAAGCTGCTTTTGGTTCTGCAAAAGCAACGGGGTTACCGTCAAGATATATATTTCCGGAATCCGGGGAGACAGAACCGGTCAGAATACTTGCCAGAGTCGATTTTCCGGCACCATTTTCCCCTAGGAGAACATGAATTTCCCCGGTATGGAACACAGCATCGACTTCATCCAATGCCTGTTTTACCCCGAATCTCCGGGAAATTCCAGCTAATGAAAGAATATGGTGTTCCACAGAATTACGGAGACGGCAACAAAAGACTGCCATTCTTTATGCTATCAACAACTTCTGCCATACTTTGACGGATAGAAGCCGGGACGGTTTCTACATACAATGGATCATCCTGCACAAAATCAATATATCCGTCTTCTATACCGACTGTCCTGGCGGAACCGAATTCTGTTGTTCCCGCCAGGAATGATGCGGTCACTTCCTGAGCCATGCGTTTTTGTGCCATAACCGAAGATGAAACAATGTATCCCGGTGCTTTACTGAAACCGTTGTCATCAAACCAGGTAATGTAAAAACCCAGTTCTTTTGCCGCAGAAATTACCCCTTGGGAAGCCCCGCCGCAGATAGGCAGGATCACATCTACACCACTTTTATACAACGCACGGGCAAGTTCCGCCCCTTTTGCTGCATCGTACCAGTTTCCAACAATTCTGAAATCAACTTCAGCATCCGGGACGGCGGCCTGAGCACCTTCAATAAAAGACGGCAAAAGAATATCATTCATCACCGGATATTCCTGGGCCGCAATAAAACCAAGCCGTGCCCCATCATTTGCAAACGGCATATCAGATACCGACACCAAGGCTGCGATATACCCGGTCAAATAGGACTGTTCCCGCTGGTTATATCTGACTGTTGCAATCTGTGAATTACCTTCGTAAAATGCATCAAGAACGATAAATTTCTGACCGGGAAACTGCCGGGTTAAAGGTTCCGTAATTTCCGGTAATGACGGATTTGACGAAATTATGACATCATACTGCCCGGTAGCAGCAAGAGCCGTCAATTTTGCCCCCCATTCAGCCTGATTTGTACCGGCTTCGAGTACAGTGACGGTAACCGGCTGCACATTTTTTTGTGTACCGTTGTATTCATCAGCAGCAGCCTGGACTCCGTCCGCCAGCATTTCATATACAGGACTGTCAGCAATAATTCCCGGAACAAAAACAGCAATCTGTACGGAATCTTTATCAGAATCCTCAGAACATCCCACTGTGCAAAGTACAGCCACAGCAAGCAGAGCTGCAAGAGCAGCCTTTATCAGAACATTATGTCTCATACAAACACCTTCTTGAATGTGAGTTGTTACAATATAGTTTTATATAAAACTATTGTCAAGGGATATTGATCTTCTCAAGTACTTCTGCATCTACTCTATTGAAAATTCAAAGCAATACGCCGGAGTAAATTGAAAACCTGCTGTCTTTCTTGATCTGTAAACCCCTGGTAACAGGTAGCAATAAGTTCCCGGGATATGGATGCCGTTAAATCGGTGTATTCCCTCCCTTTTCTTGAAAGGGAAATATATGTCACCCGGTTATCATCTGCGGAAGTCTCCCGCAGAACAAAACCGTTTTGTTCCAGTTTGCGGACAAGAACTGTTACGGTTGATTTATCCCGGTTTACCTGCCGTGCAAGTTCTCCCATCGTAAGCCGCCCACTCCGGGATAACCGGAACAGAATATTACCGTGGGAAGATGTCATGTCAGGTAACCCCCTGGCCTTTAATGTGTTTTCGAGATAATCCGAAGCGGCACTATGAATCTGGGAGATCAGTGCAAGTATAGTTGATGTATCCAACTCCATGAAACACAGTATAGCATAGAAGCAGTTCATTGACTATAAATACTTTTTTTTATACATTATCTCTATAATGATATTATTTTTTCTTAAAAAAAATTTCTGCGACGGCTGGGATAATATGTTGTCGTTGGTTCTCCCAAATCTGATTATGACAGCATTTTTTATCGGGTCATATTTCGCAATCGGAGCGGTTCTTACACTGAATCCAATAGCGGGTATCATCACACAAGTTGTTGCAATATACATTTTAATCACCGCAATTTTTGCATTCGGCAACAGTGCTGCCCGAATTGCAAATTTCAAATCTGTATCTATAAATGAATATTTGGCTGAATTTAAACATGTCTGGAAAGACAGCCTGCTGTTTACAATACTGACAGGTGCGTTATTTTTATTTGCATTCGTCGGTTTTCCCTTTTACCTGCAAATGGGATCTTTAATCGGTATCTTTCTGGCAGCCCTCGTTTTCTGGTTTTTAATCATATCCCTGCTGGCCCTGCAATGGTTTTTGCCAATCCGGTCACTGATGCAGAATAATTTTAGAAAATGCCTGAAAAAATCCTTCATTATTTTCTTTGATAATCCGGGGTTTTCTGTTTTTATTTTTATATACACACTATTTCTGATTGTACTGTCCTGTGTCCTGTTTTTTATCCTGCCCGGCTGGAGCGGAATTATCCTTGCCCACACAAATGCTCTCCGGTTGCGATTGTATAAATATGACTGGTATGAAGCCCATCCAGAATTATCCCCAAAAGAGCGGAAACATATACCTTGGGATGAACTGATTGCCGAAGATTACGACACCCTCGGGCCAAGAAGTATCAAAAGTTTCATCTTTCCGTGGAAATAACTGCAGAAAACCGGAATTACCGTTTTTTCATAAGGCGTAGGACGCCCGCAGCACCATAAAAAATACAGATACACAACAGTTGGTTGCGGAACTACATGCAACCAACGCTGCCACAACCGGAAATATATTGCAGCTCTCTGCACAGCATTGACAGTCTCACATCGCCGTAGTACTGCCGATTCACGGTATTGTTGGCGACGGCTGCACGGCATCGCAGCCGCTTCAAAGTGCTGCACATCCCGGACCTCGGTAGTATTTACCGGCGAATTCCCGTCATGGTCTGTTGCACAATGCTTTCCATAATTTCAGCAGGCAATGCACCAGGAACATAGCCGAATACCGTACTATCACTGGTAATCATAAATGTTGTGGGAAACGCAGAAATACCATACCGGGCAAAAACCATCCCATCCATATCCATAACAACAGGAAACGTAAAGTTATTTTCTTTTAAAAAAGACATCACTTCTTCTTTGGTTCCGTCCTGACCGTAGGGATTCTCTGCAGATTTAGGATTGGCAACTCCCAGTACAATTAAATCTCCGGTATTGCTGCCATATGATTCATACAATGCCTGAATGTCCGGCATTTCAGCGCGGCAGGGAGGACACCACGTTGCCCAGAAATTCAAAAACACTGTTTTACCTTTATATGCAGACAACGTATGTGTGTTTCCGTATTGATCCGTTAACGTAAAATCCGGAGCAGGAATAGCCGTCGGTTCATTTCCCGTCCCGGTACCGGCTGTATTCTCCACTGCCGGATTTTGTGCAGACTGCCCGGAACTTCCGGCTGAAACCGGCTGGGAAACAGAAGCAAGATAAGAAGTCATGCCGTTCATAAAACCGGCAATCGTGACGATTCCCATAATAATCAGCAAAACACCGCTGATTTTTACCGTATACGCAACGATTTTACGATGTTTCTTAAAGAAATTCAAAACAGCGCCGGTAAACAAACCTGTCCCGAGAAACGGAATAATAAATCCGGCAGAATAGACCCCGATTAACAATAAACCGGAAACCATACTGCCGGAAGCCGAAACCATCAACAGGACACTGCTCAGAGCCGGCCCGATGCAGGGCGTCCAGGCAAAACTGAAAGTAAAACCAAATATCCATGCAGTTATCGGATTAACGGTAGCTTTATCAAGACTAAACGGCAACCGTCGTTCTGACGCAAGAAATCTGAACTGTCCGAAAACACCCAGCTGATACAAGCCGAATAAAATCATAATAATACCGCAAATTCTTGTAAACCACACTCTGTGAGTTCCGAGAAAAGTCCCCAAGGCAGTAAAACCCAATGCCAGCAGGAAAAATGCAGCGCAAATACCAAGCGTAAAACAAAAGGTATGCAGCAAAGTTCGCTTCCGGGGATAGATAACCGTACCGTCTTCTTGGGTCACAGCACCGGAACCGGCAAGATAAGTAATATATACCGGCAACAACGGCAATACACAAGGAGAAAAAAAGCCCAGCAAGCCTTGAATAAATACGGTAAACACGGAGACACCGGTTTCAAATGAGAATCCCATAAAAAATCCTTCTATATAAGAATGTTTAGAATATGAATGAAAACACCAGCAACGTCAACCTGTTTCCGCCTCAATGCTGCATGATTTACATAATACCGTTCCTCAGCTGCCGTTTCCGGATATATTACATATTCCGGTCAAAAAAACGGTAAAAACTAAAAGATAAATACCGGAACAAACTGCTTATCCTGTCTGTCCGGATACATGAACCCCGACCGGAAAACCGGTCGGGGTTCATGTACAAACACCAGTTTTGTCCGTTACAGCCTTGTAAAACAGCAGACTATCAACAGGTAGCTGCACTACTCTGCAACAACAGTATTCCGGCCGTATAGTATACTCAGCTTTTTCAAATTTTCCGCAACGGCGTCATCAAAAAACGACGAATCCATTCTCCATATCCAGTTTTTACCGTCAGATGTGGACGGAGTGTTGATTCTGCCTTCCGAACCAACTGCAAATATATCCTGTATCGGAATGACAGCAAATTTAGCAACAGAAGCAATGGCAGCCCGTACCAGTCTGCCACACAATTCTTCCTGGGGAATATGCGCACCCGGTCCCTCCAAATATTCACTGATTAACTGAATTTCTGCGTCAGAAGCTTTGTCCAGCCATCCCTGCATGGTATCATTATCGTGGGTTCCGGTATAAGCAACACAATTGGGAATATACATATGAGGTAAAAACGGATTCAAAAAGCCCTCTTTGCCGGCTTCGTTCAAATCAAAAGCAAATTGTAAAATCTTCATACCCGGCAAATCAAAATCATCCCGTAATTTTTGCACTCCCTCGGTAATCAAACCTAAATCTTCTGCAATAATCGGTATATCGCCCAGATTTTCTTTTATTACCTCAAACAATTCCGCACCGGGACCAGGTTTCCATGCGCCATGAACTGCGGTCTTTTCCCCGGCAGGAACTGACCAGTATGCTTCAAATCCCCGGAAGTGGTCGATACGGATATAATCAACTACTTTGAGCATGGATTTTATCCGTTGCACCCACCAGTGGTATCCTTCTTTTTTCATTGCATCCCAGTCATACAAAGGATTTCCCCACAGCTGTCCGGTTGCACTGAAATAATCCGGCGGCACCCCCGCCACTGCCGTTGATTTACCGTTTTTGTCCAGCTGGAACAAATGCTGATTTGCCCATACATCAGCAGAATCGGCAGCCACAAAAATCGGAATATCACCAATAATCGAAATGCCGTTTTTATTTGCGTAGGATTTCAGAGCGTACCATTGGGTAAAGAAGAAAAACTGTATTACTTTTTGAACTTCCACATCATGCACATGTTCTGTGTGCCATCGGGATACCGCCGTATCATCATGGGCAGCAAGAGGCTGCGGCCAATAATTACTCCACATAGCACCAAATTTTTTTTCTGCCTGGGCCTGCGCATCATAAAATTCTTTTATACTCATAAAAATGCTGTAATTGTCCAACCACGCAGCGTTATCATTTTTAAAAGCTTCATAAGCAACCCGGTCTGCGTCTGTTGCCGCATCAAGAAAAAAAGACGCAGCCTGTTTCAGTACTGGCATTTTCCACCAGACAACAGAACCAAAGTCAACCGGACCGGAACATTTTATGTAAGCAGGCGGTGAAACTGCCTGTTTTTCCACCCATCCCCGTTCCACCAGGTCATCCAAATCAATCATTAAGGGATTTCCTGCGAAAGTAGAAAAAGAAGCATAGGGTGAATCCCCGTATCCGGTTGGGCCAAGAGGCAGGATCTGCCACAAGGACTGGCGTGCAGCCGCAAGCCAGTCAACAAATTTAAACGCCTGTCGGCCAATGGTACCGATGCCCGGCGTTTCAGGAAGTGATGTCGGATGCAGCAGAATTCCGCTTGATCTCGTTAAATTCATATGTTTCCTCGCATTGCATGTAAACCGTTTTACTTATTATATCAAAGGATTTAACAGGACGCAAGTTTTTTTGAATATATATTTTCTGAATGCGTATTTAAACCTGTAATAAGGAAGATTTTATAGGTTATGTATCTTATAATTAACGCAGGTTAAGAAACTATTCTACCTGCATATAGATATTACCTCCATATCCTTCAATAAAGAACCATTGTTGCAAAAAAAGTATACAATCTACCTGAATATAACATTTACGACGTCTACTCCCCTTTCTACCAGAGAGGGGCATTGTTTTTCTCCAGAAACTGCCCTTCTTTTGTACACCTACGGATAATAATGTCAGCTGCGTTTTACAACCAGCTTATAAACTTTCTGAACAGGCCTGTCTATATAATAACAAAATACCTGCACATTCCTTGTTTATTAACAGTTGTCAGTTATAACATCAATTTAGTATACTAATTGCTATGGATGAAAATTTATACTTTACACAACAAAAAGATATCTGTAAAAGGAAGCAACTCAAAGAACTTTTTAACCAATGGATAAAACAAATCAGTACCTGCGATGATATACAATTTCCTGATGATGGCAAAAAATATCCAACAACGGAATATTTTGTAAAAGACGGATTTTATCCAGGCTATTTTTCAGGGAAATATCCGAAAGTTTTGTTTATCGGAAGGGAAACCAGAGGGACAGCTTCTTTTCACAAATCAAAAGACAGAATATTGTGTGATCTTGAATACACATTTAAAAATTCTCCCAATAAAATACCCTTTGTAAGAAGAATTTTTTATATTTATTATGGCATTCTTACAAAGGGAAAATACCAATTCTGCGATATTCCATATCCTGTTGAGATGGTCAAAAACGAACAGTACGGGTTTGCTTTTATGAACATTTCAAAATATTCAAATGATTCAGAAAGATCAGTGGCAGCAAACTACAATCTCATAAACCAATTTTTTGCTGACTCAGATCTTACAAAAAGAAATTTTATCCGGGAGGAAATTGAGCTTCTTGATCCTGATATTATCATTACAGCAAATTTATGGGATACAAAGATAAAACAAGAATATTTGGAACTTGTTTTTCCAACTAAAGACTTTGTAGAGGTTAAATCATATAAAAACGAAGCGATTCTGTATGATTTCCAATTTAACCAGAAAAAGATAAAATTCATTGATGCGTATCACTTTTCTGCAATAGGTTCAGATGGGGAAAATTTTTACGAACCGATTATAAACCTTTTGTTTAAGTAATATTTGATTGAAATAATTATTTTCTCTTACGCTTACTTTAATAACTGATAGAAGTCATCTCCTGTGAGATTGTTCAGGTAAAGTTCAGTGTAAAATGACAAAGGTTCTTTTTTATACCCATCTTGTTTATACCCATTTTGGCAAAAAAAAACTTTCTTGCCGTTACCTTAGCCTTTTATCTGGCAGTGTATTTAATTCTTCTGCAGTAATAATATCTTTCTTTATTTTGAAACCGGGTTGATGTTCAGTTTACCTTCCGGAACCGGCAAGGGAGGTAAATCTATAAATGCTTGTAATATACAAAAAAGGAAGCACCACCCGGGTACTTCCTTTTTTGGGCCCACCTGGACTTGAACCCAATATCTATCTTTATTACCGAATATCTCTCATTTGCTGATGTAAAATAGCACTTTTTTTCAACATTATCAGGGCTTATTTACAGAGTTTATACTATTGTTTACATTTCGATTTCTTATTAGTTGATATTTTGG
>CALXOI010000021.1 GCA_944389965.1 uncultured Treponema sp. | reverse complement strand
CAGGCAGCCAGCGTGACCATTAGCAAGAATGACATTGAGAATTCCGGCGGTAAAACATCCGCTAAAGCGGAACTGGTAATTACCCTGCCGCTCAAGCTGGAAATTGACGGTTCCGGTGACGGCAAGGATGATAAAGTACTGGAAATTGATGTGTTTGAAATGGCGGGCATTGCCGGTACAGAAGATTTGTTCAACCGTACAGAACCGTCTGCAACAAATGATACTGTCAATAAACTGCTGGATCAGCTGACAAATATGACTATTGATGTTGCGTATAACAACAAGCTCGGTATTGAAGCCGCTGCCCGGCTGGTCATTATTGCCGCAGAAGACGGCACTCCGGAGCTGAAGCGTACCTTCACTCTGAAAAAAGGTGCCGGCACGCAGCCGGTTACCCTGAACCGGGATGACATTAAGCGGATTATGGAAACGTATCCTTTCTGTCCCCGGGTATACGTTGACCTGCCGGCTGGTGAATTGAAGTTGCAAAAAGACGGCGGCATAAATGTATCGCTGGCAGTCACGGCGGTTACCGATGTGGATTATACTTATAATCTGAAGGGAGAGAACTGAGATGAAAAAGATATACTGTATATTGATTGCCTTGTGTGTTGCAGCCGTTGCTGCGGCGGAACTGAATCCTCCCCACCGGTATTTTGAAATCGGTGCAGATGTTCATGCCGGTGTATCCAATAACTGGTTCCAGGTATCCGACTTTTTCAATGAAACGCTGGTTATTGATTTTACTGATATGGCAGCGGAACTGAATAAGGGTTTGTCTTTTGATGCACTGGTGGATGCCCGTGTTAATATCGAAATGAATTTCGGCAGGGCGTTCAGAATGGATGTTTTTACCGGGGTATACGGACAGGGAATGTTGAACGTGTCCCAGGACATCCTGCGCTTTATTGCGGAAGGTAATGCAACCGGTGACCATTCAATGTCAGGTACATTAGGTACGGATGTGAATGTCTATGCGGAAGCCGGGGTTGAACTGAAATCATTTATAAAAAAGCTGGGTATTTCATTTACTCCTACTGTATTTATTCCGGTGGCATATGTACCGCGGGTTGATGCAACAGCAACCGTAACAACCGGTGTAGACGGAACAATCCATGCGTCCGGTTCTGCTGATGTTGCTGTATACTCGGTTGTACCGCTGAACAATCCGGCTTTTACTGACTTTGGTTCTTACATGGCGGATGCCGGGCTCGATTTTACGGTAGCTGCCGAGTATGCGGTTCTGCCCAGCCTTGATGTCGGTTTGGAGCTTGCCCACATTCCGGCGGTAGAAGCCGGGATGCGGAACAAAATGACCGTTTCTGCACGGGCCGACTATACCGTAAGTCCTGTGCTTTCTTCAACTCTTGATAAAACTGATTACTATACCGGTTCATACAAAGTGGAAGATCCCGTATACGAAACTTTGGATTCGCCGTTTAAAATATCACGGCCCATGGAGCTGACGGCGTCGGCTGTATGGCGGCCGTTTGGGGAATGGTTTGATGTAAACGGTTCCGCCGGATATGTGTTTGGTGAAAACAAACATTTTAGTTTTACTGCCGGAGCCGGATTCCATCTGGTAAAAATGTGCAAACTGGGCGGACACTTGCTGGATTTCAGTCTGACAACCGGATATGAAAACCGGATATGGACCCAGCAGGCAGAGTTGGGTCTGAATCTGCGGGTACTGGAACTGGTGTTCACTGTTTCCAGTCGGGCTCCGGAATTTCTTGCCAGCTTCACTGGAACCGGTTTGGGTGCCGGTGTCGGTGTCCGCATCGGATTCTAAGCATCTGTATAAAGTGATATGCTGCCTGGAACCACCAGGCAGCTTTTTTGTTAAAACCCTTGAATAGCCGGTAAAAAAATCAGTATATTTAGTACATGAGTACATCAGATAAGATTTGTCCCTGTGGTTCAGGGAAAAGTTACAGTGAATGTTGTCAGCCGGTTATTGCCGGTACCCGTCCTGCTGCAACAGCAGAAGAATTGATGAGGGCGCGGTATTCTGCATATGAAAAACACGAAATTGATTTTATCATCAACAGTTGCGAACACGGCGATGGTGTAAACGAAATAGATCCGGAGGCTACCCGGTCGTGGAGCGAAGAATCAACTTGGCATGGTCTGAAAATCCTCCGTACTGAAAAAGGCGGTCCGGATGATACAGAAGGTGTTGTAGAGTTTGAAGCAGTATACAGCCGGAAAGGGCTCCGGGATGTTCATCATGAAACCGGAGTGTTCAAAAAAATCGACGGGAAATGGTTGTATTCCAGCGGCTCATTAAAAACAACAACCGTTGTCCGGGAGGGACGCAAGATTGGCCGGAATGAGCCATGCCCCTGTGGTTCCGGAAAAAAATACAAGGCCTGCTGTGGCAGATAGTATTATTACCGGTTTCCATGCGGTGGAAGAATACATCCGCCATATTGCCGGAAACATTGATAGGTCTGATTCCGGTAGTGCGGAACTGCTATACTGTAATCCTGGTCCCCGGGTAAAAAAAATTTGTGTGGCGGCTTCTGCGGCCGGAATATCCTGTACAGCAGTCGAAAAGTATGTGTTGGATAAACTGACCTCTGGTTTGAATGGGACAGCCCGGGATCACCGGGGCTTAGTACTGAAAATTGCTGGTGGTTCAGCCGGTACCCGATGCCGGATAACGCTGGACAGTTTTCTTGCAGATATTCCGGAAAAGGCTGTTGTATTGATTCTTGACTCCGTTACAGATCCCCATAATGTCGGCGCTGTTATCCGTAGTTGTGACCAGTTTGGTGTGGCATTGGTTATCCTGCCGGAGCGTCGTGGGGTAAAAGACCCGGTATCAAATGAAGTGGTCGCCCGGGCAAGTGCGGGTGCTGTTTCCTGGGTTCCGGTGGCTGTTGTACCGAATCTGAACCGGGCTGTCCGGCAGCTGAAAGATGCCGGATTCTGGATTTACGGAGCCGATGCCGGAGGAACTTCTGTTGCGGACGTGGAATTCCCGTCCCGTACTGTGTTGGTGATGGGAAGCGAAGGCAACGGAATTTCCCGGCTGCTGGAAGAATCATGTGATTCTGTCGTTTCGATTCCAACTCGTGGCCGGTTGGATAGTCTTAATGTATCTGTTGCTGCCGGTATTTTTTTATATGAAATCAGCCGGCAACAACAGCTGGTATGAATACGGTATTTATGATGTTACCACAGGAGAACTGCCGTGAAAGATGTGAAAATACGCATTAAGCAGATAAAATCTGCAGCAAAAGCGGATATCCGTGAAATAAAAGAGCGGCGGAAAATCGATATCCAGGAAGCAAAACTGACTGCCGTCGCTGTCGTTGCTCCGGAAAAAGCTGCCCGGATGCGGGAAAAAGCGGATGCGGCAGCTGCAAAACGCGCCGCAGAAGCTGCAATTCCTAAACGTTATTCTATTGGTGAAGAAATATTTAATTCAGTTACCCATGGGATTGGTGCAGGTTTATCGGTAGCGGCAATTGTTCTGCTGATTGTACGGGCAGTGATATATGCTCCGGCGGAAGGTCGGGGGTATTACATTACCAGCTTTACGGTATTTGGTGTGACGTTGTTCATTTTATATATCATGTCCACGTTGTACCATGCATTGACTCCGTATGGTGCAAAGAAAGTATTTGCAATATTCGACCATTCATCCATATACTTGTTGATTGCAGGCACATATACTCCGTTTTGTCTGACTACACTGCGAGGCCCGGTCGGTTGGATTTTATTCGGGGTGATTTGGAGTCTCGCCGCTGCTGGTATGACTTTTTATGCGGTATTCGGAAGCAGAATGCGGGTTTTATCAGCGGTAACGTATGTTCTGATGGGTTGGATGGTTATATTTGCATTTAAACCAATGGTTCAGGCATTGCCCCGGACAAGCTTGATATTGCTGATTGCCGGCGGGGCTGCATATACAGTCGGCTGTATTTTTTACGCTTTGAAAAAAATAAAATGGATGCATTCAATCTGGCATATATTTGTTATGGCAGGAAGCATCCTTCATTTCTTTTCAGTATATTTTTCGATTCCAGTGGTTCTATAAGAAAATAATTTATTTTATTTAATTCCATGGTATAATATAACACATATATAATTCGAAGGAGAAACAGGTGACACAGAATACTTCTGTTTTTAAAATGCCGTTAAAGGTTTTTGTGTTGAATTTTTTAATTTACATTAGTCCGGGTGCGTTATTTTCTTTGCAAATATTTTATACAGAAGTGATAGACCGTTCTATGTTGCGGGATTATTTTGTTTCTCCTGCTTTTATGGTGTTTTTCTGGGTTTCGATTCTTGTTCCATTTATTCTTTTTAGATTATTGACCCGGCAGATTTCCCGGTATGATGCTTCGGAAGAATCTGTTGTTATGGTTAACAAAATAATTTTAATATATACGAAACTGTCAATTTATTTGCCGGTTCTATTCAATTTATTGCTGCCTCCGTTAGCACTGCGTAATACATCTGCAGTTGTAGTGGCAGCGGTTATGATGCAGGCGTTTGGTAGTGTTTGTCTGCTCAGTTTATTTTTCTATATTAAATTTATTCAGCTTTTTGAATCTTGTTTTTCCTTTTTACCACTTCGTCCGGAATTTTGTTCTATGTCTTTGACAGCACGGTCTGTGTTGGTTGGCTTTTTCAGTTCGTTGGGAATTCTGCTGGTATCATTGGCTCCGCTCATTGTCTTACGTAACGATAACGGTTCTTTCCTCCAAGTTGTTTTATTAAAATCTCTTCCGTTGGGATTACTGGGATCCGTCGGGGCTGTATTTGATTTGTATTCGCAAGTCCGGGGAACAGTCCGCAGGGTAAATGAAATAAAAAAGGTGACGGCATTAGTTGCAGAAGGTGATTATACTATGCAGAATCTTTCTGTTTTAAGCCGGGATGAATTTGGATTGCTGGTAAATGATTTAAATTATTTTATCAACAATACCCGACAGTTGATTACAAAAATAAAAAACAGTACAGAAACGTCGAAATCTGCAGCAGTAGTTTTAACGGATACCATCAATGCGTCCGGTCAGCCGGTACAGAAATTGGTAGACAATGTTTCAAAAATCAAAACAGAAATCATTAACGAGGCAGCTGGTGTTGAAGAAACCCATGCAACAATTGAACAAATTGTACATGCGATTGAAAAATTGAATGGTGCCATTGAATCCCAGGCAGCCAGTGTCACTGAATCTTCTGCGGCAGTAGAACAGATGGTTGCAAATATCCGGTCTGTCACCAATATTTTAACTAATAACGCCCGGACTGTGGAAGATTTGGATGCAGCTGCCATGGAAGGCCGGCAAACGGTTGAAAAGGCAGTGGCCGTATCGAAGAGGATTTATAATGACTCAGAAGGGTTGTTGGAAGCGAGCGGAATTATCAAAAATATTGCCGAGCAAACTAATATGCTGGCTATGAATGCGGCAATTGAAGCTGCTCATGCCGGTGATGCAGGAAAAGGTTTTGCGGTTGTTGCGGATGAAATCAGAAAATTGGCAGAGGATTCCGGTGCTCAAAGTGGTGCTATTTCTTCCCGGCTGCAGGAACTGGGGAAATCTATCAATGATGTTGCCGACAGTACGCAGGAAATAGAAAAACTGTTTGATAGGATTTATGATTTGGCCCAATCTGTTCAGGAACAGGAAGGGGTTATTATGAATGCCATGAAAGAACAGACTGATGGTAGCGACCAGATTCTGGAAGCAATGCATACTATAAACGACATAACTGTTTCTGTGCAGGAGGGCTCTGCATCTATGATGCAGGGAAGCCGTGAAATTGCGACTGAAATGGAAAAGCTGACAGAGACAACAGCATCCATCACTGAGTCAGCTAATGAAATGTCTGAAGATTCTGTTTTTGTTCATGAAGCTCTACAGAAAGTTCAGACATCAAATGCCCAGAATAGTCAGACGACGGTAGAAATCATGGAACACGTGTCTGTGTTTAAAATATGAGTTTTGATAAAGTGCAAAAATATCCGGAAGCTGTCTGCCAGCTTCCGGTTTATCCGTATCTGGATACGATTGCCGGGACGTTGAAAAATTCTGCGTCCCGTTTTTTAATTTTAACGGCAGAAACCGCTGCCGGAAAATCAACGGCAGTTCCTCTGGCTCTTGAAGCCGTCTTTCCCGGAAAAATATTGATTAGTGAACCCCGTCGTCTGGCTGTAACAGCTGTTGCAAACCGTCTCGCGGCATTGTATGAAGAACTTCCCGGAAAAAAAGTAGGATACCGGCTTCGGTTTGATACAAAAGTATCCGCATCAACCCGGATTGAAATAATGACTGACGGCATTCTAACCAGGATTATCCAGCAGGATCCAGGACTTGATGGAATATCTGTTATTGTTCTTGATGAATTCCATGAACGGTCTGTATATACAGATGTGACACTGGCTTTCCTTAAAGATATTATGCAGCTCCGGGATGACTTGTATGTGCTGATTATGTCTGCAACGATTGATACGGATAAGATTGTCGCATATATCGGTGATTCGGAAAAAACGCCTGTATTTCATGTGTCTGGCAGGAAATTCCCGGTAAGCTTTGAATACCGGCCGTTTGCACATACAGATAGCTCCGGAGATAGTTTTGCGGTCGCTGCAGCCTGTGCTGATGTGGTGGCAGAAGAAATTCTTCACCCCCGGTGCGATGTTCCGGGAGGCGCCGGTTCCGTGCTGGTGTTTTTACCCGGCATTGCCGAAATCAGGTACTGCTGTTCCTGTCTGCAAAATCTGCTGCCGGCCCAGGCTGCGGAGATATTGATTCTACACAGTTCTGTTCCGCTGGAAGAGCAGAAAAGAGTGCTGGATTCTGCCGGAACCGGAAGTGATACTGGTAACGTAAAAAATAATGGAAATAACCGGCGACGGGTAATAGTATCTTCTTCTGTGGCAGAAACATCTTTGACCGTACCTGATGTAACACTTGTGGTGGACAGTGGCTTATGCCGTATCAATCGGTTTGATATACGGACAGGAATGGGACGGCTGGTAACGGAAACGGAGAGTGTTTTTTCTGCGGAACAGCGGGCAGGACGGGCAGGCCGGTTACAGCCGGGACGGTGTATCCGGATGTGGGCAGAAGCCGACCGGAGAATAACAGCGTTTCCCCCGGAAATCTGCCGGTCAGACAGTATGCCGGTTGTGCTGGAGTGTGCTTTGTGGGGGGCAACAGAACTTTCCCGTATAAGCTGGCTTGATGAACCGTCTGTTGCCGGATGGAATGCTGCAACCCGGCTTTTGGAAGCAATGGGCTGTATTAAAAATGGAACAATAACGGAAAAAGGAAAAATTGTGCTTCAATTTGGTGTGCATCCCCGGGCAGCGTGTGTTGCGTTGAGTGGTGTTTCTGGAGCTGTGCCGGTGGTAGCCCGGTATGCAGCTGCATCTGATGCAGAATACCATTCACTGTATGCCGATTTGAACCGCCGCCTGAACCGGCTGTCTTTCCGGCAAAGACAGATATGCAGTATCCGGTTTTTGTCCCAAAACGGTACGGATGACGGGCAGCGTCAGGCTGCAAAAAATACTATGTCCCGTTTACAGCGTGTTCCTGTTCCAAATTTAAAAGATGATGGTTCCCCCGGAATTTTATCCTATGCTGGTGACAGCCCGGGCGGATATGACCGGAATAACTGCCCTTCGGCCGGTAACAAAGCTGGTACAGAAAACAACGCCATATATACCGCTGTTGCATTGCTTGCCGGATATCCAGACCGGTTGGCGGTATCTATGGGCAGCGGTTTGTATCAGTTCCCCTCCGGACGTACTGCGGTTATGGACAGGGAAACTGTTCAAAACAGGAATTTGTTTCCCCGTTGGATTGTTGCTCCTGATGTTGATGCCGGCGAACGGTGCGGTAAAATTTACGCATGGGAGCCTGTACCTGATGCGGTTGCCAGTTCCTGGTTGGATGAACGGAAAGAGATTTCAGTGGAATCTGTATTTGAAACTGACAGTAAAAACAGACGGCGCCTTGTAACAACGGAATATAGCCGGTACGGTAAAATTATTCTTTCCAGCCGGCCGGTATCACTGCCACCGGAACAGATTGCCATTGCTGTCTGTTCCGCAGTCAAAGCCGGTGGTTTTAATATGCTGCCATTTTCTGAACAAGCAGAATCATTTTTGTTGCGTGCCCGGTTCCGTGCCCGTTATGTCCGGGATGCGGGTATGCCAAGTGAAAAACTTTCTGAAGCGGCTTTGCTTGATGCTTTGGATTCCTGGCTGCTGCCGTTTCTTCCGCCGGGTGGCAAGCTGGATGAACAGACCGTTGCTGACGCCTTGTATTGGTACTGTGACGGAGCAAAGGTCGATTATGATGTACCGCTTCAAATAATACTTCCGAACGGAAAAAAACGCAGGATTCGATACGAACAGAGTGCCGGGGATGTTATTCCTGTATTAGAAACAGTTGTACAAGATTTATTCGGGTGCTTTGAAACGCCTCGGATTGCCGGCGTTCGTGTTTTGCTGCGCCTTTTATCACCTGCCCGGCGTCCACTCCAGGTGACATCTGACCTAGCTGGTTTCTGGCGTAATACCTGGCCTGATATATGTAAAGAGATGAAAGGCAGATATCCAAAACATAACTGGGATTACCGTATACCTGTGCAGGAATAAAACTTTCCGGGGATGTCCCTTTTGGGAGATTTGTCCGGTTCCTGTTATCGGGTTGTGTTCCGGGTGATTTTTCTGCAGACATGATGTAATGTTCATCAGTACCATGGGTGTATATAAAAAGTTTACCGGTTTGTGTATGCTTGCGGAAAGGTTTTATTTCCGGTATGCTGTGTTGTATGGCGTATGAAGTAACAGCAACCCGCCGCCGTCCGAAAACTTTTGATGAATTAGTCGGACAGGAATTTGTAGCGGCAACATTAAAAAATGCAGTTGATTCCGGTAAAATTGCCCATGCGTACCTTTTTGCGGGTCCCCGGGGTTGCGGTAAAACCTCTTCTGCACGAATCCTGGCAAAAGCATTGAACTGTGAACACGGTCCCTGTTCTGTCCCTTGCGGAGAATGTTCCCCATGCAAAGAAATTTCCCGGGGCTCCAGCCTTGATGTTATTGAAATTGATGGTGCTTCAAATACCAGTGTAAACGATATCCGGCAAATAAAGGATGAGGTGCTTTTTCCTCCTAATTCGTGCCGGTATAAAATTTATATTATTGACGAAGTTCATATGCTTTCAACCAGTGCATTCAATGCGCTGTTAAAAACCATCGAAGAGCCGCCTCCCTATGTGATTTTTATTTTTGCCACGACAGAACTTCATAAGGTTCCTGCGACAATAAAAAGCCGGTGCCAGCAGTTTCATTTTCGGCTGGTTTCTGTGGAGCAAATAAAAACACTTTTAACTGAAGCAGCTGCAGAAATCAATGTGCAGGCTGATGATGAGGCTTTATATTGGATTGCCCGGGAATCAACAGGAAGTATCCGGGATGCGTATACATTGTTTGATCAGGTTGCGTCCTTTTCAGGAAACCATATTACGTATGAAAAAATCCGTGATACGCTGGGACTGGTGGGTATTGATGTCTTGAATGCCTTATGTGAAACCTGCGTACAAGGTAATGCTGCCGCTGCTTTGGAACAGCTGGATGCAATTCTGCAGGGTGGTGTTTCCATCGAGCAATTTATTTCCAATCTGACTGATTATCTCCGGTCATTACTGTTGATTAACACCGGGATAACAAAAGAAGCTTTACTGGGGCAGTCTGCGGAACGGTATTCCCCGGCGGTCAAATCCGCATGGAATCTTTCCCAGCTGGAACGGGCTGTTTCTCTGATGATGAATCTGTTCCGTGATATCCGGTATTCGTTAAGTCCCCGGTATGAAACGGAGATTGCAGTTGCACGGCTGTGTGGTATTTCGTCGTATGTTTCAAACCAGGAAATTAAGGATGCTGTGGAACAGGCCCGGCAGCTCTTGACCGGAGGAACAATGGCAGGTTCCAGGGTAAATGCAGGAGCCGGTAGTATGCCCGGAAGTAAATCCGGAGGATTACCGGATTCCTTGGCTGGTATGAATCCACAGGTACCGCGGTTTGCAGTGTTCCAGCAGGAGACCCCGGATACCCCTTTAGCTGACGGCGGCGCTGTACCGCCTGACCACCGGCAATCTTTATCTGTTCCTGCAGGTAATGATTCTTCTTTTTTTGCTGCCGGATATTCCCGGAATAATTCCGGTTTTGGCAGTACGGTTCCGGTCGGAGCCGCCGGTGTAGAAAGAGATACGGTTGCGGGTTCCCCGGTGTCCGCTGGATATGAAGATGCCGGGGTATCTCCTGGAAATCAATCCTTTGCGGCGGGAATGGATGGGAATGCATCTCGCCCGGTTCCACACAAAGAAGAACAAGCAGCGTCATCTGTCACAGGATTTTCCGGCAACAATCTTTATACCGGAACTCAAAATGCCGCAGTGTTTGCCGGGCAGGGACGCTTTGATGCCCGCTTGGAGTCCGGTATGGCAACGGAATCTGCTGCACCGGTAACAGATAATGCTGCCGGGAGGGCTGGTTCCGGCAAAATTCCGGCTTCATTCCTGCAACAGGATTCTGCTGCAAAACAGCCTGAGGGGGCTGCAGATGTACAGGGTGGCACTAAAAATTCTTTTTCCTGCATTGATACTTCTGTGACGGCTCATATTCCAGTTCCTTTGGAAAATCTACGGAAAGAATTGATTGCGGAGTTGACTTTCAAGCATACTCTCACCGCATCTGCACTGATGGATTCCCTGCCCTGGGATTTTTCTACAGAAGGTCTGGTAAAAGTGCCGGTAACCGCTGCTTTTACTTTTTCCCAACTTCAAAAAGAAAAACAACTGCTTACGGAATATTTGTCCGTACTGTCAGGACGCCGGCTTGTATTTGAACCGGAGCTTCAGTCGCCGGAACAGAAGCAGAAAGAGCCGGAATTTCCGGAACAGGTTAATATTTTATGTAAACTTTTTAAAGGTTCAGTTACAGGAGTACAATAGTGAATCCGTTTGACATATTGAAAAATGCTCAGAATTTACAGGAACAATTCAAAAAAATTCAAGAAGAACTTTCCCGGATGGAAGCCACAGGCTCTGCCGGTGGCGGAATCGTAAAAGTAACGGTAAACGGACAGTTTCAGACGCAACAGGTTATTTTAGATCCTATCGCAGTTGATCCCCGGGATATTCCGATGCTCCAGGATTTAATTGTTGCCGCCAGCAGGGATGCGGTAAACCGGATACAGGAACAGATGAAAGAAAAACTTGGACCGGTTGTCGGAAATCTTCCCGGTATGCCGTTTTAGGAGTCAGAATGAATGCCTTGGAAGAAGTTGCAGAATCGTTTTCCCGGTTGCCAGGTATCGGCAAAAAAAGTGCTTCCCGGATTGCCAACAGTCTGTTGAAAGCAGATGCCGGTTTTTTACAGCGTTTTGCTCTTCAGATTGCAACATTGCAGGAACGGATTCACCCGTGTTCTGTCTGCGGCGCATATACGGAAACAGATATTTGTGATATTTGTTCCAATCCTGCCCGGGAACGGAATATTTTGTGTGTTGTAGAACAACCACAAGATGTGCAGACTATAGAATCATCCCGGGAATTCCATGGATTGTTTCATGTATTGGGTGGTGTCATTGCTCCTTTGGAAGGAATTGGGCCTGATCAGTTATCAATCGGAGCCTTGCTGGAGCGGGTTAAAACAGGCGGGGTTACGGAAGTAATACTTGCCACGAATCCTACTGTAGAAGGGGATACTACTGCACTGTATATCCAACGGCAACTGGCAGATTTACCGGTAACTGTTACTCGGCTTGCTTCCGGGTTGCCTGTTGGGGGTGATTTAGAATATGCGGATAAACTGACGCTTGCCCGGAGTTTCCGGGGACGTACGTCTTTTTAATAAAAAAGGGCTGCCCTTTATTCCGGGCAGCCTTACTTTTTACTATCGCATTATTTATTGGAGGAGACTCAATACGTTCTGTGTAGACTGGTTTGCCTGGGCCAGAATAGCAGTACCGGCCTGCTGCAGAACCTGGTTTTTAGTGAATTCAACCATTTCTGCTGCCATATCAGTGTCCCGGATGCGGGATTCTGCTGCCTGCAGATTTTCTGCACCAATGTCCAATC
Organism: uncultured Treponema sp.; assembly: GCA_944389965.1. Classification (GTDB taxonomy): domain Bacteria; phylum Spirochaetota; class Spirochaetia; order Treponematales; family Treponemataceae; genus Treponema_F. Next base: position 13,797 of record CALXOI010000021.1, on the reverse strand, counting down.
CGGTAATGGTGTGTTCAAGGCGGTTCTGATATGCACCCAAATCAGCCCGCTGCTTGTTGATTCTCTTCAGTGCTTCATCCAATGTGCCAATAGCCCGGTTTGCGCTGTCGGGACTTTCCAGAGACATGATGGTTTCATCACCGATGTTACGCAGATTCAATGCAGTAGCGGTCATGGTTCCGATGTATACCTGCATCCGCTGATCCATATTGGCACCAATGTGCAGCCACATAGAACCGGTAACGCTGTTTGTTCCTTCCGGGCGGGCAAAACGACCAGTCAACATATTCATTCCGTTGAACTGGGCTGCGCTTGCAATGCGGTCAACTTCTGCAACCAGCTGGGAAACTTCTACCTGAATCTGCATACGGTCTTCGTCTGTGTAGATACCGTTGGAAGCTTGAACAGCCAGCTCCCGGATTCTCTGGATAATATCGGTTGTTTCTTGCAGGTAACCTTCTGTGGTCTGAATGAATGAAATACCATTCTGGGCATTGGTAGATGCCTGATTTAAACCACGGATTTGACTGCGCATTTTTTCAGAAACAGCCAGACCGGATGCATCGTCGCCGGCGCGGTTGATTTTCATACCGGATGACAATTTTTCCATGTTCTTCTGTGTGCTTGTGTTTGTAACACCAAGCTGGCGCTGGGAGAACATAGCGCTCATGTTGTGATTAATAACCATAATGTATCTCCTTATGGGAACAGCCTGAATACCGGCTGAGTATATCCGTCAGGTTTCCCTGATACTTAATTGTCGGAGATAAAAAATAGTGACTTTACAGTTTTTTATGACATTCTGAACAACCGATAATGTGCACATGATGTTTGTTTTTTTTCTTGACGAATAGCCGTGCAAGTAAATATCCGTCTCGGGGAACCGATTTGCCGCAAACCGGACATTTCCGGTGTAAATTTTTAGTGCGGTCCAAACAATGCGGACAGCCAAGAATAAAGCACCGCTGGTCAGATTCAATTTCTCTGTTAATCGGATGAAAAATCCGGGATTTCAGGTTTTCTCCCGGGACAAGCCTTGTTCCGCATAACGGACAGGCAGGCCGGTCGGGTTGTACGGAAGAATTCTGTGTCTGCCGGTCACCGGTTGTTTTCCGGTGACTGCGGTATGACACCTTTACATACAGGGAATAGGCAAAGGCGAGCAGGGCAACTCCGGCTGCTGCACCGAATATAATTATTACAGTTTGCATACTATATGTATATATTCGGCACAGTTCCCGCTGGAACAATACTACAGCCGCAAAGCTGTTACTTCTTGTTTTTTAATAGTGTGGCAAAAGGATTGTAGCTCATGCCGTCATCGCTGCCTGAAAAACTCCGGTTCCTGTCGTAACGGGAACGGTCGGAATGATTGCCGGAACGGGGATAATTTTTGTTGCCGGTATAATCTTTCTGCTCTCCTGACCGGGATGATCCGGGCCGTACCGCTTTTACCACTTTTCTGGGGGAATTCCCGTCTGCTGCAGATCCGGTGCCACCAGGATTGCCGCTGGTTGTTCCGATACGGGATGCGGCATCGCTTTTCAGTGACAGACTGATTCTGCGTCGGTCTGCATCCAGCCCGATAATCGTGCATTCTTTAATGTCCCCAACCTTCAATATTTCCATAGGATCTGATACGAACGAGTCACTCAGTTCAGAAATGTGGAGAAGGGCGGTTTCTTTTATACCGAGATCTACAAATGCACCAAAGTCGACTACATTCTTTATTTTTCCGGTGACTTTCATGCCTTCTTTTAAGTCTTCAAATGTTACAATGCCTTTTTGCATGATGGGTTTTGGGTATCCGTCCCGGGGATCCCGGTTCGGTTTTTTTAACTCTTCAATAATATCCGTAACCGTCTGATCGCCTAAATCATATTTTTCCTTCAGTTCCTGCTTCAGGGAGCCGGGAATATCCTGTTTTTGCTGAATTAACGGTAAAACTTCCCGGGCAGCGGTGTAATTTTCAGGGTGAACCCAAGTGTTGTCCAACGGTTCGGAACTTTCCGGGATTTTTAAAAAGCCGGCGCATTGTTCAAAAGTCTTTTCTCCCATGCCGCCCACTTTTTTCAATTCATCCCGGCTGGTTATTTTGCCATGCTCATCCCGGTAAGCGACTATTTTCTTTGCAAGGGAACTGTTGATACCAGACACATATTTCAGCAGGGAATAAGATGCCGTGTTCAGATTGACACCGACGTTGTTTACAACAGAACCGACAACTTCGTCCAGCATTTCCGACAACTTTTTCTGGTTTACGTCATGCTGGTACAAACCGACACCAATTGATTTTGGATCAATTTTTACCAGTTCTGCCAGCGGATCTTGCAACCGGCGGCCAATGGAAATGGCTCCCCTGATGGTTAAATCCAAATCGGGGAATTCTTCCCGGGCTGTGTCACTGGCGGAATATACGGATGCACCGTCTTCATCTACAACGGTATACAGTACATCAGGAAAATGACTGCTGATAACGTTTGCCACAATTTCCTGGACTTCCCGGGTACCGGTTCCGTTTCCTACTGCAACCAGCTGAATATTGTATTGTTTGATTGCTTTCTGCAATGCTGCTGCGGCTCCACCCGGATCGGATACCTGTTTAATTACAAAATATCCCAGATATTTTCCAGTTTCATCCAGTGCGGCGCATTTTGTACCTGTTCTGATTCCCGGATCAACACCGAGCACCCTGGTTCCCTTGATCGGCTGCTGCATCAGCAGATTTTTCAGGTTCTCACTGAAAATACCGATGCCGTGTTCATCAGCTTCATCTGTCTGGTCACCCCGGATTTCCCGGAGTACTGCCGGTGATAGAAGCCGGAGCAGCCCGTCTTCAATAGCGTCTCCATGATGTCTGTTGTTAATAGTATATTTGTGTTTCAGCACATCAATGGCGCCGTCTGTGTCTACATCAAGGGTAACTTCCAGTTTGCCTTCCCGTTCACCCCGGTTAATGGCAAGAATCCGGTGGGGTTTTATCTGGTTCAGTGCTTCTTCATAATCCCAATACATCTGGTATACAGATGTTTTTGCCTCTTCTTCCCCGCCGATTCCTTTAACGGATATTTTACCGGTGCGCATATAGTAAGCACGTACATCGGAACGGTTGCCGCTGTCTTGGGCTGTTCGTTCTGCAAGAATGTCCCGGGCACCGGCAAGCGCTGTTTCTGCATCAGGAACAGACAGTTCCGGATTTTCTGTATTTTCCCGGATAAATTCTGCTGCTTTTGCTTCCAAGGCAGCGTCATCCAGTTGCAGCATTGCATCGGCAAGCGGATCAAGACCTTTTTCAATGGCAACCATTCCCCGGGTCTTTTTTTTCTTTTTGAAAGGTGCCCATAAATCTTCGAGTTCTGTAAGTGTTTTTGCATTGGTAACCGCTTCGTACAGCGAGTCGGTAAGTTTGTTTTGGGCAAAAATACCTTTAATAATTTCAATCCGGCGGTTTTCAAGGTTCGTGTAACTTTTGAACAGATGGTCTGTATCCCGTACTTGAACTTCGTCAAGGGAACCGTGGGCTTCTTTGCGGTAACGGGATATAAACGGAATAGTACATCCTTCATTTATCAGAGATATAACTGCACTGACTTGTTGCATACGGATATTCAATTCTTCTGCAATCCGCTTCATCAATGCAACCTCGTTAACTGCAAGGGCATCAATCTGTTCCTGTGTGAATTCCATTATACACTCCAAAATTTTTTATGTTGTCTGCTGTGCAAAAATTGTGGGGAGCTTTGTCATCTGCTCCATGTAACGCTACGGAAGATAGTACGGGGTATTGTGAGCAGGCTGGTACCGGAAGGTTAGACCCATAATGCTTTTACCATCCGTTCCGTCAGTCCGGTTTCTGTCGAATTCTGCAGGCAGATGGGACTTATTTTACAAGAAATGGGAAACTAGGTAAAGACCTGTGGAATATGCAGATTTTCTTCTCCAGCCTGCTAAAAAATAGATACAAACATACAGCTATTATAACAATGAAAATTATACTGACAAGTTGTTGTTTATGTAATGAAATAACTTATATATTTGAGTTAATAATATTTATGGGGAGTCTATGCATTTGGACGAGTTTTTATCCTCCCGGCAGACTAAAACGGCTGTTTTTGGTTTTGGAGCCGGAATATTGGGAGGTCTTTGACCTCCATGCTCAGCTTTGTATTCAAGTATCTTTTCATGTTGCCAATCATGCATTTCTCGTTTAGTTCCTTCTACTTGAAAATCCATAAATGAATTAGTTTCATTCAAATATTTTTTTGTATATCTTCTGTTTCCTCGTGTTGTTTCTCCGTATTTGAGAATTTCCTGAGTATCTTTATTTCTTAAAATATATCCTTGTGCGGGTTTTGTCGTAGATAAACTATTTCCATGGTTTGATTTTACTTTGCTCTGAATTATTTTTGTAGAATCATTAATATCTCCAAGAAGCTTAGTCCCTGCCTCAAGAACTTCATCACCATGCTCAAAACCAGCACGTAGTATCTTCCCGCCCTTGCCGACTGCATCACCTACAATTGGGAGCATGGAGGCGGCAGAAAGGGTTGCTCCGGCTACATCTCCACGGCCAAGGCTGATAAGGGCGTTTACTCCGTAACTTTATCGCTATATAGGCAGTGTTGAGCAGTCGGGATTTATCTCCTCCCCATTATCATCAAACAATGAACAGATTCTTGGAACTTCAGTATCTAAAAAACTCTTGAATGAATTCCATTTAAAGATTGGAGTTGAATCATATCGGTGACACAAATAAATACAATTATCCTTTGTGTCCATGTAAATAAGTGAGCCATCCCAGTTATAAGAGCCAAAGTAAAAATAATTCTGCTTGCTGTTTTTAGGACATTCATTTAAATTGATTGTTGCTACATTAAATGGTTGTTGGATTACTTGTGAAGGTGTACGAATCATATTTCTTCTATATCCAAAAAGAGATAAAGTGCCAAGAAATAAATCTAAACCATTACAATATTCTAAAAGGAAATAAGAATATATATCTGGAATATGTAATTCATCCTTTAGTCTATTTAACTCTTCTTTAGAAATGGGAGAAAATATTTTTATCAACCACCAATATGGCTTATCTTTATGGGGATTTCCAATTAACAGGGTTCCATTCTCAGTCTCCTTGCGAGACCAGCGTTCATATCTTTTGAATGAGTCAACGAGTTTTTTTCTATTCATTGTCACTCTACACTCCTATTCAGCAAAGGGCCTTCTGTCATGTTCCTGTAATTACCTCCGTGTGCCTCAAGATGTTCTGTTTTATTCAGGAATTCAACGTTGTTGGGATTTCCAGCCATTTCAGGATGATCTTTTACATTATTTATGTGATGTCCTTGATACCCCTTTACTTTGCCTGTTTCTACTAACTCTTTCAATTCAGATTTTGTCCATCTTCTAGTACCTTGTCCTGTAATTTCAACCATCTCTTTTTCCTGTTTCCATGCATTTCTGACAGCCCTTTGTCTAGCATTCTTTATTATTCTTGCTGAATCTTTTGTACCATCAACAATCTCATCCCCGTGCTTAATGGCGGCTCGAAAAACCTTCCCACCCTTGCCGATTGCATCACCTACAATTGGCACCATGGACATGGCAGAAAGGGTTGCAGTATCAGGGATAATGTTATGCAAATCCCTAATCGTAGAAGCCTATTTGTACTCTCACATTATATCAGACCAAAATGGAATAGGTCTAATACTATCAAAATCTATCTCCTCCTGTTTTTTTGTACCGAATTCAATGTAAAAATAATCGCTTAAGCTCTCTCCATAGTAAATAATATCTGTGCCATGTACAGATATTACTGGTACTTGCACTCCTGATAACATGGGCATATATCTATGCCCGTAGACTGGTAATAGCTTTGGAGCTTCATGCAATTTTTTTCTTATCGTTTTTTCTGCCTCCATTGCATTCTGAGGTTCTTTTCCCCAATCATCACACCAACAAATCTCTTTGACAACCTCATCGATAGTGTCAATTGGCATTGTTATCATTCTTTTTATGAACTCAATATTAGTCTGTTCAGTATTTCTCCAATTATAGAAGCCTCTTGATACTGGCAATCCTTCCATTAGGAAAAATCTGAAACTTTCAGGGAATAGGATTTCATAAATGGTCTGGACTTTGCTTATTTCATTGTCCGTAAGCCCTGCTTCAAATTTAATACCTTTCTGTTTCAACCAACTGATGAGCTCTTTGTACATCAATGCTCTCCGCTTTTATTCAATTTTAGTAAATGTAAAATAATGGTCGTTCGTATACCAAACAGAACCATCATCACCTATAACAATTCGTTCAGTTCCCCTATTCTGTCCCTTAACATAAGGGTTAATATCATACTCTTTATAGTTGACACCTTCTGGTAGTTTCTGAGCCCCATCTATCACAGGTACGTTTTTATAAGTTTTTCCACCTTTATACCCCTTTGGAGGAACACCATTGTTTATTTTAATTTGTTGTATAAGTTTTTTAGCCTTATCTGGAATAATAACCTTAGAAGCATCACTAGCATTTTCTACAGCTTTAATTCCCTTTAAGGTGGAGCCAGCCACCTCCACCACCTCATCCCCGTGCTTAATGGCAGCCCGTGCAATCTTGCCGCCTTTGCCAATGGCATCACCTACAATTGGTAGCATGGAAGTAGCAGAAAGGGTTGCTCCAGCTACATCTCCACGGCCAAGGCTGATGAGGGCATTTATACCATCAGCAATTTCTCCCACGCCGGGAACAAGGCCTGCAACATCAAGACCGGCCTGCACACCGTCAAGCACTGCGTTCCAGTTTATATGCCCCTCACTAGCCAGCAACCCCCACAAGTCCACATAGTTCACCGGGTCATTATTCACGTATGCGAACCAATTGCTGCCATCCCGTATCGGATCCACTGTAGTGAACCGCACGGTCTGGGGACTATAGTCACGGTAGCCATAGTTATACAAACCTGTGATGTTGTCGTAGGGCTTACCAAGGTATCCATAGTCTACCCCGGTAGTAAAGTCGCCCGTTACAGGACTGCCAAAAACATCGTAGTCGTAGTAACTCTCCTGCACCCCGTGGCTGTCTGTTACCGAACGGGTACTGCCCATGATGTCCGTACCCAAATACCCTCGGGAGCCACCGGCACGGTTTACCGCCATCGGAGCACCATGAGCATACAGCATGGCTCGCTCTCCTGCATACCTTGATGACACCGTTTGATACTCGTTATCTTCTATATATTGGTACTTCTCACCGGTAGCTCCATCGTCAAGGTATCGGTACCGTTCCCCGGTTGCCCGTCCTGATGATGTGTACTGAATCCCAGTGTTGTAGGTATCAACAAATCCACCGCTGGCATACACCGGGGATTCCTTCACCACATCAAAGCTCAAGCCATCGTACAGGGTACGCAGGGTGGCAGCATTATTGTCTTGCACCAAGGTACGCCGTCCCAGCGGGTCATAGCCGTACCGTGTGCTGGGAAACGCCGTTGCCAAAGATCCTCTCCGTCTCACGCCCCATCACGTCATACTTGTAGGACACAGAAAGCCGCTGCCTGTTGTCCCTCACCTCCAGCAGCTCGCCGTTCCTGCCGTAGCGGTAGGCGGTCTCCCGGCCAGCCCCTGCCATGAGTATCCGCCTACCCGCCCGGTCGTAGGCGTAGGTGACGGTCTCACCGGTGGCCTCGTCATGCTGCCGCACCAACCGGCCGCCCCGGTCGTACTCATAGCCCAGCGTCCCGCTGCTGCCGGTGGCACGCACCAGCTGGCCAGCCATGTCATAGCATACAGTCGAAACATCTATCAAGACACAATGTAAATAAAAAGGCCGACTCTTGAATGAAGTACACTTCATACTATAAACAGGAGCAGGCCAAAAATCTTAATGATGACGTGATGTGCTACAACCTAAATGAAACTACCTAATTTTTTCATTGGTTATAGCAGTCTAAAACAGGCTCAATGGTAGAATTCCACGTAGTGCAAAAATTCAGGCATGTATCTTGATACTTTGTTCCTGAATATACATCAGCTATTTCAACTCTAATATCTTCTGCCTCGGTAATAAATGAAATGTCAACGGTCTGCGGGTGGGGAGTATCCAAAACCTCCAGTATTTCACTCCTTCCGCTTTTAACACCTGTCACCTTAAGTTTCTTGACTCTGGAATTCTGTGCATATAAATAAGGCTTGTCAAAGGAGATATACCCATTCATGATAAGAAGCCTTGTATAAACTGTTTCCCAAGAATTCTCAATAGTAAAACCTTCTCCTATGCCATGTCCCTGAGCCGCTTCCACCCAAGGAGTTCCAGGATATGGATTATCCAAATTATCAACACTGTATTCCCTTGTTCCTTCCACGAGGTGGGAACTTGGGTCTTTATATATCCTCCCACTTCCTTCAAATTCCCGAGGGACATCGGAAAACAACATACTTGGCCATTTTTGGGCGTTCAACTCGTTATAAAACCCGAAGGCAAAGTTCCTTCCAGAAGATTCTCGTCCAGCCAAGAGCAATATTTTCTTCACCTGTTTCCTGTATATATCCTCAAACCATGGTTTCTCTATCTGGAAAAAAATCAACCCATCGTCAATTGACCAAGAAAACAAAAAGTCTTGTACTACCCCCTCATTATTGACAAACTGACCGTTTCCATCCTCATGAAAAACAAAATCTCCGGCAATCATCTCAGAATAGCTTGTGAAGAAACCCTCATCTGCAGCAAGCAACATAGATATACAAGTCATAAACAGTATGATTATTATTTTTTTCATTAGTTACCTCCTGATGAAATGATGTATCTGATGTCTTCTGGTCTATCTGCCAACTTTAAAAAATCCATGAACACATCATGTTGACTTTGTCCTCCTTGACTTATTGAACATCCAGCACTCCAGGGGCGTTCTGCACTGTAAACATTTTCTTCTGCCATGCGTTGATTTGCGTGTACTAAATAAAAATCAGAATTGATTTTGTCTCTAGTTGTCTCTGGAATATTCGAGTCATTTGTTTCTAATCTGTAAACATTTTCATATGTCCCCGAATTGAACGTTCCGTCAGGCTGCTTAATCAAATTATTTCCAGTAAGATAATATTCTCCATCAGGTAATGTCATTCCTTCATTTTTTTTTGCGAATTCTTCATTAGCAGCATTTGCACCAATCATATCAATATATGTCATTGTTCCTGTAAATTCTGAATACATCGTAGTAATTCTCATAGAATCAAAACTGTTTCCATAATTATCATTTGTTCTTAGAACTGATACAGTGATACTAGTGCTAAATTTAGAAGCAATTCTAGGATTATCAAATACTTTAGGGGTGAAAACAATTTCTTGATTTTGAATTTTCCCCTCACTAGCCAGCAACCCCCACAAGTCCACGTAGTTCACCGGGTCGTTGTTCACATAGGCAAACCAGTTGCTACCATCCCGTATCGGATCCACCGTGGTGAATCGGACAGTCTGTGGGCTGTAGTCACGGTAGCCGTAATTATACAAACCTGTGATGCTATCGTAGGGCTTGCCGAGATACCCGTAGTCAGCACCTGTGGTGAAATCACCAGCTACAGGGCTACCGAATATGTCGTAGTCGTAATAGGATTCTTGCAATCCATGGTTATCAGTTACAGAGCGAGTACTGCCTAGTATGTCTGTCCCTAAATATCCACGTGTACCGCCGGATCGGTTAATTGCTACTGGTGAACCGTGAGCATAGAGCATGGTACGCTCACCGCTGTATCTGCTGGAAACTGTTTGGTAAGAACTATCTTCTATATATTGGTACTTCTCACTGGTTCCCTGTCCATCGTCAAGGTATCGGTACCGTTCCCCGGTTGCCCGTCCTGATGATGTGTACTGAATCCCAGTGTTGTAGGTATCAACAAATCCACCGCTGGCATACACCGGGGATTCCTTCACCACATCAAAGCTCAAGCCATCGTACAGGGTACGCAGGGTGGCAGCATTATTGTCTTGCACCAAGGTACGCCGTCCCAGCGGGTCATAGCCATACCGTGTGCTGGCTATCGTCCGTGCCTCATCATCGATGACACGTGAGCGAACCATACGGTTTTGATGGTTGTACTCATATGCACTCTGTGTCAAAGAACCGATTTGTCTCCGGAATACCGAACTGTACAATGCGTATTGTATACACAAAGCATAAAAAAACGGATGATATAGACATCATCCGTTTTTTTTTTATTTAGCAGGGGCAGGACTTGAACCTGCGACCTCCGGGTTATGAGCCCGACGAGCTGCCAACTGCTCTACCCTGCGTCGTAATGTGGTGATACCATACCGCAAAATAAAAATAAAGTCAAGGGCATATCTTTTGTAACCAGTACCCGTTGTTCTGCACCCGGATGCTGCCGGGAAGTACTTCTGCTGTATATATATATGGAAATGCACCCGTTATGGATACATATTCGTTTCTCATTTCCTGTGGCAACGGATGTTTTGGCTTATACTACAAAACAGTCTGGTATTCGCATACTATAAATCCAGAATCAACCTGGTACACCGGTACGTTGCAATGTGATGTTGCGGTTGGTTTTGTTCTTGGATGGAAAACACCGCCTGTTACAAGGTACCGAATGCAAGACACATCTGCGCTGCAATATAAGTCAACATTATCAGGAAATTTTGCACCGGCAGTCGTGCGGTTAAATCTTTCCGGAATACGGTGAGTGCCAGTATGCTGTCTGAAATCAAAAAAAGTGAGCTCCCTGCCAGAAACAGATAAGCTGAAATAATATCGTTGCCGGCAACCCTGTCTCTTGCTCCTGTAGAAACAAGTATACCGGTGACAATGCAGACCGAGGTAAAATGGAGCAGTTCCAGAACAACTGTGTAACAGATAACACCGGTTCTCAGTAGCCCCGGGGGACATTTGAGCAGCCGGATAGAAAGAATCGCATACGCAGTGTACAGGGAGACAATGATAACTAGTACCGGTAACTTGGAAATTTCAGGTTTCAGATACCTACTGTATTCTGCAAGCCAGCATAAATGTCCTGCTAGAAAAGCAGCTAGTCCACCTGAAAAAAATACTGGTTTATCCGGTTTCAATAAAAGAAAATCACCTGTCATACCCAACAATAATGCACATAAGACTGCCGGTGAAGGTGATGACACAAGCCAAATCCAGAGTAGCAACAAGGGCATCAATGCTGGTTTTGTAATTCGGCGTACTGATTCCTGCTGGATAAAACAGGCAGTTAGATGTACTGCCGCACATAAACAGAAAACTATTCCTGCAACTGCGGGGAGTCCGGAAAATAAAGCATTAAATTCCATATAATTAGTGTATCATGGAATTGGTCTGTACGGAAGTGTTATGTTTTGAAGGATCTGGCATGTATCCTGGCTGACAAAAAAACAAAACATCATCTGCGGATATATTTCTTGCCAGTTCCCGGTACCTTTGATATACTGGGAATATGAAAAGGGAATGGATTGTACGGACCAGTTTGCTGTGTGTTACGGTTGTTATGGTAATGGTGTTTTCTGCTTGTGCGGGAAGGGTTATGCCGGATTCGATTGAATCGGAAACAGCGGCAGCGCCGGAAACAGAACGGATTGCCCGGGGACGTACTCCGATTCGGGTGATAACTGGAAGTGACACTGGTAAAACGGAATCGCAGGGACAGGGGCAGGTGTCCGCGAATTCAGAGCCGGTTTCCGCAGAAGACGCCCTGTTGGCATCTGACCTGATTGCCGCTAATATCCAACAGGTGTTTCCGGTTTTCAGTGGAGAAGGAAAAAATGCGTCTGATGCAGCTGTTCCGTATCTGTTGACGCAGGCAGCTGATACGTTGTTACGATATGCGGAATTTTCTGGCCGGGTTCCGGCACCGGATTCTTTGACGGTTATTCTTTTGGAAACAGATGAAATCAATTCTTTTTCTGCTGGTAACCGGTATATATTTGTTACCCGCGGACTTCTCAATATTCTTGACAGCCAGATTCAATATACAGCGGTACTGTCCCATGAGATTTCCCACATGAGTTTGGGGCATACACTGGCAATGCTTGATACATCTTCTCCCGAACGACTGCAAGGCAGCGCTGAGCAGTGTCTGTACACGGTGATGGGTGGATATGCCGCAGATGCGGAATTTTCGGCGGATGCAGAAACCGTTGCGCTGTTATCCCGGGCTGGTGTTGATAAGAATGCATTTATTGATTTCCTGAAAATCCTGGTACAGATTCCGGATAGTGAACAGCCTGATATTATACAGACTCATCCGCATATATTTCAGCGGATTGCAAATTTGAGTAATAAATAGCAATATTTGCAATAAAACGCACTAAATGTATTGATTATTTTTCCATTTTGTATAATACTTTCCTTATAAAGGAAAGTATATGACAAGAAATGAATTAACTAATTCCAATTTTACGCTTCGTTTTTGGGGTATCATTGCTTTCTGCCTTTTTGTATTTGCTGCGAGCATTATCTGTGTGGTGCTTTTTCCTGCAGAACAGAGTGAAATGCTGAATAGTACTGCATCGGCAGAGCTTGAAGATGCCGGGCTTCCGTTTATCGAAGATTCTTTGGAAAATACAGCGGTGGGCTATCAGAAGTTTTCTACGGCCTATATTGCTGAAAATGTTTCGTATTATCAGAATGAATTAGTTGGAGATGCGTATAAAACAGCTGTTGCTGAATTTTCCCAACGGACAGATACCGGTCTTGATTTGTACCGTTCCGTTCAGTCACGGACAGCAGTAGAATGGTTTTATACCCATATTTGTGAAGACAGGGATGTAGCAGTGGCAATTCTGGAAGCTGCTGATAAAAACGATATTCCGTTATCGCTGGCTTTTGCATTGGCATATACCGAAAGCCGGTACAATGTTAATGCCATCAATAAAAACACAAATGCGTCTGTCGACCGGGGGTTGTTCCAGTTAAACAATAAATCGTTTCCCGGATTAACTGAAGCTGAATTTTTTGATCCGTATGTCAGCGCTAAATATGGTATGTCCCATCTGCGGTTTTGCCTGGATACAGCCGGTAACGAAGTTTCTGCACTGGCAATGTATAATGCAGGAACTAACCGGGTGAGGAATGATAGTACTCCGCAAATGACATTGAACTATGTTTCAAAAATTATCAGTTACCGTCAGGGGCTGGATGAATTGTTTGATTCGGAGGTGGCACGGTTTTACCAGACTGGTGCAAACCAGTATCTGGCTGCAATGATGTAGCAGAAAAAGCCAGTGGATACATTTATAATTAATCCCTGTGGCGGATATATCCGCTGATTGCACTATTTGGTATTGATAAAGCGGGCGGAGTTTGGATTCCGTCCGTTTTTTTGTTTATATGTAAGATATTTTTCTTGTTTTATATTTTTTTATACGAATACCCAGTCCGCTTATGTAGCCGGAAAACTGCAAAGGTATGAAGGGACCGGGGCAAAGGCTTACCAGCTGATGGTAATTGATGATTCTAGGACAACGGATATTTGCCGGAATCTTTTGAGGAAGTCCGGGTATGGAATGGTTCTGCCGGTTGATCATGATTTTTGGAAAAAGTACGGATTCCCGCCGTATCACTTTAACTGCCGGACATCGATTCGGGCGGTGTATTCTTCACAGATTGGCGGCCGTTCAGGCCAGAAACTTGATAATATTAAAATGTCAGGCTTTGAAAACTTTAAGCCCCAAGAAGGTTTTGGCGGTAATCCGGTGGATAAAGAAAGCTGGTGGATGTTGACCCAGGGACAGATGGAACAGGCGATTAAGTACGGCGTTTTAAGGGAATTCAACCGGGATGAAAATATTTTTGCT
>CALXOI010000020.1 GCA_944389965.1 uncultured Treponema sp. | reverse complement strand
CAAGTTATCCGCAAGGATAAAGATATTCGGGAAAGTGTTTTTTCGGAAACCTTTACCCCCAAGGATTTTGCCCATCTTATTTTTATGTATATGATTTCTTCTTTGGTTCTGAGAGACTATGATTGCAGTAAGTTGCTGGAATCCATAAGGAGAATTGTTTCATAGAAATTATAAAGGGTTTTATTGTACATAAAATGAACATTGTTCATATAAGGAGTTTTTATGCAGGCAATTATGGAAACACTGTTTGACATTGTGTATCTCACAACTGTCATTACTTTGGGCTTTTTGATGATAAAGGGCAACAAAGGAAACAAGCAATTTTTGCTTTTCGGTATTATGGCTGTGGTATTGGGATGTGGAGATGCTTTTCACCTGATTCCCCGATCTTATGCTCTGTGCACCACCGGACTGGAAAATCATGCGGCAGCTTTGGGTATCGGTAAATGGGTTACTTCCGTTACCATGACGATTTTTTACGTGATTTTATATCATGTATGGCGTCTTCGGTACAAAATCGAAGGTCAGAAAGGCGTCACAGTAGCCGTATACGCTTTGGCTGTTATCCGCATTGTGTTGTGTATGATGCCCCAAAACCTGTGGATCAGTGCCCAAGCACCCTTATCTTGGGGTATTTACCGGAACATTCCCTTTGCTCTTTTGGGACTGTTAATAATCATCCTCTTTTACAGAACAGCTTCCCAAAAAGGTGATACATTATTTAAATGGATGTGGCTTACCATTACATTGAGCTTTGCATTTTATATTCCAGTTGTTTTGTGGTCTGGAACATATCCTTTAGTGGGTATTTTGATGATTCCGAAAACCTGTGCCTATGTATGGACTGTAGCTATCGGTTTTAATGCAATGAAAAAAGAATGTTAATTTATTTTAGGAGGTCAACATGAAAAAGTACATTAACATTGCCTTTGTGTATGGTATGTTGGGAATTTGTGGCGGTGTATTTTACCGGGAGTTTACCAAGTTCATGGATTTTGTGGATATGAGAACACAGCTGGCTTTTTTGCACGTACACTTGTTTGTGTTTGGCATGATTATGTTCCTGCTCGTATCTGTTTTTGAAAAGCTTTTGAACATAAGCGAATCAAAAAAAATGAAGTCATTTATGATTTTTTATAACCTGGGATTATGCTGGAGTGTAGCTGTTATGGCTGTACGGGGTGTTATGCAGGTTGTTGGTTTTGACGGCGGTGCCGCAGTTTCCGGTATTGCCGGTATCGGACACATTTTGATTACCGTGGGTCTGGTATTGTTTTTCCTGATTTTGATAGAAAAATCAGGTAATGAACAGAATTAATTTTTTTAATTAGTCTGCCTGGTATTCGGCAAAGTAAGCATCCCAATATTCCCTTCCCTGACTGTAGGACTGAATGTCTACAATATCGATTCTGCCGTATTGAACCTCTCCGCCTATAAAGTTTTTTGTTTCCATGTAGAGTTTCCAGTTTTCGTCGTATTTGACGGTGATTTTGCCGAGGGATAACTCTTTGTCTTTGGAACTGTTATTCCAGTCGGTGGCCGGATCGGTATAATACATGGCGCAAATGTAGCCTTCTTCATCAAACTCGAAGCCCCAGCAGGTAATGGCATGGCCGCCGGCGGCATATTTCTCTCTCCCATGGTGATCAGCCTGTTGTTATCCAAAGCGTTAACGATGAATTCGTTGAAATATCTGCGTTTCGGACCGCCAAGGGATTCACTGAGAAGCGTCTCTCCGAAAACGTCCTTAAAATAGGCCGCCTGTCCCCGGGCACTGACCTGAACAGACTCGTTATCATCTAAATTGACAAACCAGTTAAAGCCGATATTGGTAAAACCGCCTATATTTGCTCTCCATTTCTCTACAAAGAGAGCAAATACTTTGGATTGCCCTTTCCCGGCGTAAGAGAAATCGGGGGTGCTTTTGTTCTGAAGAGTAAAGAATTTGTCAACATTGTCCTTATTCATGTCCAGCCACCAGTGAATTACATTCGAGGCACTGGCTGCCCAACAGAAATTGAAGGTTCCCTGGGAAGCATCGTACCAGCCGCAATCTGGTTTCCATTCGGCAAAATATTCGTTGGTCTCAGGATACGCCAGTACCCAGTCTCCGTCCTGTATATTGACTCCCGGCGACCAGACCATTTGCCCCTTGTATTTTTCGCTGGCCCCGCCGATTGATTGATCTTTCGGCGGTGTCCAGTAGGCATATAAAGTGGTGTCTTCCGTAAAAGAATAGAACCCGCTGAATATATATGTAGATGAGGTGTCAGGACTCTTTAAGATTCCGTAGGAATTGCAGGTGTGGTACGGTTTGTCCTCGGGAGGTGTAAAAGTGTTGGCATGCATTTGGAATCTCTCCCCCGATTTAACATATATGGGATCCATGGTACCGCCGCCGCCGTTGGCGTCAAAAGAGATGCAGACTACTTCTTCTCTTTTTGCCCAGACAGCGTAAAGTTTGGAAGTCCCTACATAATATGTATAGAAAGATGACTGATCCTGATAATCGGGTGATGTTGAGCCTTGTGTATATGTCCATCCGATAAAAACATAACCGTCTTTGGTAAATGTATTTTTCGGCAGAGTATAGGAACCGCCGTCAGCCAAACCTGTCACAGGCTCCATGGTACCGCCGCCGTTGGCATCAAATGATAAAACACCTGTTCCGGATGTTCCGCCGGCTTTTTCCCAGACGGCATACAGATCAAGGTCTGTAGTGAGTGTTACCTCATGTCCGTCAGTATATTTCACCTCGGTACTGCCGGAAGAAACTGCCCAGCCGGAAAATTCATATCCGTCATAGGAGAACCTGTTGGTATTAAGCTTTGTTGCTTTATTTTCTTCTATGTGCTGTTGGACTTTATTATCGGTGCCGTTTTGAGGGTGAAATGTAACAGTTACATAATTTACAGCTGGATTAATCCAAAGAGCATAGAGGGTTATCTTAGGCTCGCTTAGGATTATTGTGGTTTCATCTGCGGCAACTTTCCCACTATCGGGAGCTGTGGCCCAGCCATAAAAAATAAGATCACCATTGGTAAATGTACATTTTGGAAGGCTAACCTGGGTGTCGGGGGCTCCGAAATTGGAGACATTGTGCCGGTTCCGCCGTTTGGGTCAAAATATATCGAATAAGTGGATGGGGATTCGTGACAGTTGGTTGCTTACAGGCAATGCCGAATAAAAGTAAACAGCTTGTAAGCAATAAAAATATCCTGCATTTTTTCATGAGTTTCCTCCTTATTGTCTTGATATTATATCAAGACATAATATAACACTTTTTTATAAATATAGTAACATTCCGGGAAATAGATTTTCCGGCTGTAATTTTCGTTATTTTTTTGTCAGGGCTGGGATTTCCCGGTAAAAAGGCGTACCGGGTGAGGGATTGGAGGGGCGGCGGAACCGGCCTCCCCGCTTTTGGCGGGGAGGCTGGAGCGGAAGCGGAACCCCGGAAAGCCCGGTGGCACAAAGTGCCACACCCCCTGGAAATTTAAGTGGAATTTTTTGTGTTGATGATGGGAATTCCGATTAATTTAAGACCATTATCGAAGGAAATACAATTTTTAGGTGGTTCTTCAGCCTTTTTAAATACTAAATCAACGAATTCTTCAAAATCTGATTTTGGGGTAGAGCCCCCAACAGGAAGCCATAGAGAAAACTCAATTTCCATATATATGCTCCGGTATTTTATGCAGCATATTTTGCCTTCTTTTTTCACTTTTTTATAGGAGGAAATAACAGAGGTGTAATCAAGAGCAAGAGCTTTGTTTATAAGGTTTTTCATGGTTTTATTTTCGAAATACAATCCTCCGTCTTTCAAAATAAGATTTCCGTCTCTGTCAAAATTCATTCTTGTACATTTGTATCTTTCGTCGCTGTTCTGTACTATTAAAACACTCTTTTTCTTTATCCCTAAGTCTTTTTGTTCCCTGTCAAAAATGCAGCTGACTTCTAAAGACTGAATAAAATATTCTTCTTTGGGAGTGTTAATTTCTGCGTTTTCCCGGTATCTTTCGGCGATGGTGCAGGGTTCAAAATATGGAAAAAGATTTTCCAATGAGAAAAGAAAGACATAACGGTACCAGTTTTCCGGATCATTGTATGGAAGGAATTTTCCTTCTAGAATCATCGATTCTGTTATAATGTCGATATCCTGATATTTTTCCAGGACTTCGGGGATAGATGCCCCCTCTACCAAGTCCGAATCCATTTCTTCCCATGCCAGACAAGAACTATCTCCGATTGCCAGCAGAACAGAAGAATTGAAAGCTTTGGCTAATTCATCGATGAGATATAATGATTGGAAAAAATATTTCTGATAATCTTTATCCATATTTCCTATTTTTTTTACGAAGGTAAAAAAACGGAATCCAAAAGTCAGTTCCCAGGAATCAATCCGTACAGCTTTACTGCTGATTCTAATTTCCAGCTCTTCGTATTCTAAGGACTCCAGGATGACTTCTATTTCCCCCTTTTCCAAAAGTCCTGAAATATCCTGGTTTTTATAATCACAAATTTTGTCTGTTTCATCGTATATACATAGCAAAAAATCATAAAGTTCTTTTATTTCAAAAAGAGTTTTGTTAGGTTCATATTTTTTTATCTGGAAGTTATTGTCCAGCCAGATTTTTTCTTTTTCCTTTTCGCAAATAATACATATTTTACTATTTAAGTACCGTTCCAGTTGATATTTAAGGCCTTTAAGATTTTTAATTTCGTAATTATTATCGCACCAATATAGAATATCAACACCCATGAAAACCTCACAAAAATCCTTATTTTCGGTATAGAAAATATCCCTGTTTTTTAAATTCTTATATCAGACATTTTTTTACATGTCAAATTCGGCAAACTTTAATTTTATTATAAAGGATTTTCCCGGCAAAAAGGCGTATCGGGTGAGGGATTGGAGGGGCGGCGGAACCGGACTCCCCGCTTTTGGCGGGGAGGCTGGAGCGGAAGCGGAACCCCGGAAAGCCCGGTGGCACAAAGTGCCACACCCCGGAAAATTTAAGTGGAATTCCTTGTGTTAAGGGTGGATTTAGCGGAATCCATTCCTAGCACACAAGCTGAAACAGGGCAAAATCCGAAAGACAAGCCGGATGAGCCGGATCTTCATTACATCAGCATACCAATAGTTTCCTGTAGCAGGAACCCCGTTGAATCATGCCCCGGATACACAACTGTATCAGGAGGAAGAGCCAGCAATTTTTTCAAACTGCGGTACAGTGCCGGTGAATCGCCGCCGTACAAATCAGTCCGTCCGTATCCACCGTAAAAAAGTGTATCCCCAGACAACAAGATACCCTGATCCCTGTTATATAAACAGATTGACCCGGGGGTATGACCGGGAGTATGCAGTACTCTCCAACTATTGCCTGCATCACCGGTTTCCTGAATAACCGATAACCGGCAGCCGTCATCCAAAATACAGTCCGCTTCCGGAAGTTCAAAACTGCTGTCAAAAAGATTGTCCAAGCCAAAAGAATATAAATCAGCCCGGATCAGATCCCGACCGGAAACACCGAGCCGTCCGGCATCCGCTGCATGCACAGCAACCGGCAAACCCGGAAACTGCCGCAATAAATCCGGCAATCCTAATATGTGATCAAAATGCCCATGAGTACACACCACTGCAACCGGAGACACTCCGGTTGCCTGCATCCGTTGGACGATAACCGGAACATCACCTCCCGGATCGACAATAAAAACCTTGTGTTCACCCAACGGAACCAGCAGTGTATTTACAGAAAAAGGACCTGTTCTGCACACCGATACCGGATTGCCAGACTTATCCACGGTATACCCTACTCCATAGAACCGGTAACCGGTAATACCGCTGTTTCATCAGCCTTCGGTTCCGGAACAGAAGGCTCCGCACAAGAATCAGTTGTTGATTCAACGGCATCCTGTTCCAGTTCAGCATCATCTTTTTTCCGGGAATAGCTTACAGACAGATTCCGTCCCCGGTATTCATATCCATTCAACGCAGCAATTATAGTCTCTGCGTCATCTTTGAAAACCTGTACAAAAGAGTAATTTTCCAATGTGCGGATATCACCAATCCTCTCCCGATCGATACCAGCTACTTGTATCAGAAGCCCAACCAAGTCACGGGGGAACACCCGCCGATTCCTGCCAATACTGATAAACAACGTTGCCGCAACAGATTCATCAATCATAACCCTGCGGGGTGAATGGCGTTCTCCACCGGATGCATTCAACTCTGGGGTTCCCGGACGTTTTTTATCCCGTAACGGTATATGTTCCGGCATTTTCTGCGGCTGGTTCCGGCGCACTGGTGACCGGAAAGAAACTTTCTGCCCAAAAGCTTCCTGTTTTGCAAGATAAGCTGCGACATACATCCGCAAAGTGAACGGAACTTTTTTCTTAAACAATTTTTTCATCTCGGTCAAAACAACCGGATCTTCTTCATTTTTTACTTTTTCAACTGCTTCTTCCAGAAGCGCACAAAACCGCACTTCATCAAAAGAACTGTTTATCTGAGAAGACATATATAACTCCAAAAAACAACATAGTCGGCAGCAGAATATATTACGGTATCCCGCCCTGATACCGGTTATTTCTGCCCCGCAATCAGATCCGCAATATACCCGCCGCCACAACTGACAAAACCGTTGCGGATTAAACATGGTTCTAAAAAACCGGGTATCACGGTATCCGCTAAAATAACCCACCGGATTCCCCGGCTCTGCAAGCCGGACAAACACATGGACAGCAACTCTTTACCGATTCCTAATCCACGGTAGGTTTGTACAACAAAAAAAGTGGTCAATAACATGGTTTTCCGGGCATAAGACGGACACGGAGAAGCAGAAATACAACCGGCAAAATCTCCATCAACGGTTTCTGCTACAAGTGAAAAAGAATCATGCGATTTCCGTATACTGCAACGGCGCTGCCATAAATCTGACAAAGCAATTCCTATTTCTCCGGGCCAGGCAGATTCCCGTTCCGCCATAATTGCATTGGCAGCAAGTACCAGATGTTCTTCATCTTTATCTTCCTGATACTTCCTCAGCACAAAATCATCATGAACCAAATCCTCGTGTTCTTCCGGCTCAGCTCCCAGTTTTTCAAGCCCCCACGATTCACGTAACGTATTGTACCACTGAATAATATACTGTTTCATTTCCCGGTCTTTGAATAAAAACCATTGTTTTTCTACTTCAGGAAATGATTTCAGTACATTCTTAAAATTTCTGAATACCCCCTTTCCGGAAAACAGAACGGAACGAAGTTCCCGCTTAAGGACGGGATTATGCTGCAACGTAACAAAACGTTCCATCATGCGGAACCCGTTTGTAGAATCCCATTCCGGTAATTTAAAATAGCGGCTGGTATCCAAGGCTTTTTCTGGAGTATATTCAACCAATACGGATTCAACAGTATCCAACACAAAAGACCCCTGTTGGTTTTCCATGGCAAAAATAATCTGATTGATTAATTCTTCCGAAAGTTCAAATACCATTGTGAGCATTATATCACAGCCCTTCGCATTTGAAAATACAGGTTCCGGAAAGCACTATGCAGTCCGGAACCAAAAAATTCCGGATGTCCGGAATTATAGTTCATTTCTGGACACTATAACTTTACTAATAAGTCCGTACCCGACGGCTTCTTCTGCATTCATCCAATAATCCCGGTCTGTATCTTTCTGAACTTTATCCAGCGGCTGCCCTGTTTCCTCGGCTATCAGCAGATTGATTTTTTCCCGTGTTTTTTCTATTTCCCGGGCATGAATTTCAATATCAGTTGCAACACCCTTTATTCCGCTGAGGGGTTGGTGAATCAGATAATGACTGTTAGGCAAACCGATGCGCCGGGACTTGTCCGCTGCCAGCAGGATTAATGCACCGGCACTTGCAACCAGACCCATTCCGATACAGTACACCGGACATTTCACAAACCGGATCATATCAAAGATAGCATATCCTGCATCCACATCGCCTCCGGGGGAATCAATATATATACGGATAGGCTCTTCAGAATCAGCTTCAAGAATCAGCAGCTGCCGTACAATTTTTTCAGCCAGCTGCTTGTTAACTTCACCTGACAATAATATCTGCCGTGTTTTTAAGAATTTCGCATTTAAAACTTCCGATACCGGTTCCTGAGTCTGATTTTTTTCAACTTCTTCCGGTTCATCTTCATATATATTCATAGACACTCCGTAATGTAATATACAAAAATCGCCGGGTTTATGCAAGAAAGCATATTTCTAACCTTGCAGGTGTTTATCCTGACGCATTCTGCTGCCGGTACCGGCAATAAAATGATACAAAAATGGCTATTAGAAACATCGTAAAAACTATGCGAAACCGTTTGTTTTTGATATAGTTTTTTACTATTATGATTACTCTTGTTGC
The DNA here is from genome assembly GCA_944389965.1 of uncultured Treponema sp. Lineage (GTDB taxonomy): Bacteria > Spirochaetota > Spirochaetia > Treponematales > Treponemataceae > Treponema_F. The sequence goes on along the minus strand of CALXOI010000020.1, from coordinate 18,163 downwards.
ATTTTTAGGAAATTACGGCAGGGAATATGAAAGAACCCGGCACAACGTCGCATGGCTGTTTGCTGATTCCCTTGATATACTCCGCCCGGTACATTGGCAAAAAAAGTTCAAGGGACAGTTTGCCGTGCTGGACGGCTTTGTTTCCCGCCGCCTGTATTTTCTGAAACCGGAAACTTATATGAACCTGTCCGGGGAAAGCATCGGTGAAACAGCCCGTTTTTATAAAATCCCGCCGGAACAAATTCTTATAGTGCACGATGAACTGGAACTGTCTCCGGGAACAGTCAGTCTGAAAAAAGGCGGCGGACTGGGAGGACACAACGGGTTGCGATCTGTGAAAACTGTATTGGGAACCCCGGATTTCTGGCGGCTACGGTTCGGTATCGGCAGACCGTCACACAGCGATATTGCCGGGTATGTACTGTCCGGCTTTTCCCCTGAAGAAAACAGTATCCTGACACAGATTTTTCCCCCGGCGGCTGAACTGCTGTGCAATATACTGACCGGCGACCCAGAGAATTATCTTCCTATATGGAATAAAAAAAATCTGCTGTCACAGCTAATATAGTACCGGCTTCTGTTCCGGTATTCTGCTTGAATAAACAGAAAAATCATACTATCCTAATACTACTTGCAACGCTGGCAAAAATATATAACAGAGGAGCTCTCCATGAAAGGTTGTTTTGATTTCACGATTGATGAACTGGGACCGTGTAAAGTCCTGTCACCGATCCATCTTTCAAAAGTACAGAATGATTACCGGGCAAACTATGTAACAGATAAAGAATATATCCGGTACACACTGGACGTTAATGAAGAAGATTTGGCAGAAGATACAAAAGCTTTTTCCCAGAATCTGATCCAGAAAGCAGGTCCCCGGGAATATATTTATTTTAATCCTAAACACGTAAATGCCGGAATCTGTACATGCGGCGGGTTGTGTCCCGGTTTAAATGATGTTATCAGATCGATTGTACGTTGTTTATACAACCGCTACGGAGTCCGCCGTATCCGAGGTATCCGGTTCGGTTTCAAAGGATTATTTCCGGAACAGGGGTTTGACACTATAGATTTATCTCCCGATATTGTAGACGACATTCACAAAACAGGAGGCTCCTTTTTAGGAACCAGCCGGGGCGGCGGAGACCGAGTACAGGACATCGTTGACGCAATCGAAGCTTTGAACATGAACATGGTATTTATTATCGGCGGTGACGGAACTCAGCGGGGAGCATTAGAAGTTGCAGAAGAAATTGAAAAGCGGGGTCTGAAAGTATCGATTGTCGGTGTTCCCAAAACAGTTGATAACGATTTGATTTTTATACAAAAATCGTTCGGTTTTGATACCGCAGTACAAAAAGCAACAGAAGCGGTAGGTGCTGCCCATATGGAAGCACATTCCCATATTAACGGCATCGGTCTGATTAAACTGATGGGACGGGAGTCAGGTTTTATCGCCACCGCAACAGCACTCGCCAGCCATGAAGCAAATTTTTGCCTCATCCCTGAGGTTCCGTTTGATCTGGATGGCCCGGAAGGATTCCTTGCCTACCTTGAAGACCGGATAAGACGCCGCCACCATGCAGTTATTATTGTTGCGGAAGGCGCCGGGCAGGAACACCTCCATGCAACAAATGAACATGATGCATCAGGCAATAAAAAACTCGGTGATATCGGAACTTTTCTCAGAGACCGCATTATTGAATACTTTGCAGAACGGAAAATCCACATCAACCTGAAATACATAGATCCCAGTTATCAAATCAGATCGGCACCGGCAGCACCAACAGATTCAATCTATTGTGAGCGGCTGGGCAACAATGCGGTTCATGCAGCCATGGCAGGAAAAACGAAACTGGTTATCGGGCTGGTACATGATAAATACGTGCATCTGCCCATCCGACTGGTAACAGCCCGCAGACATAAAGTAAATCCTGAAGGTTCATTGTGGCGGGATGCCCTGGACGCAACCGGACAGCCGATTCTTATGGTAAACGCAAAAACTGAATTGCCTCCGTCAGAAAACGGAAACCAAGACTAAAAAAACAGACGGAGCAATGCTCCGTCTGTTTTTCTGTAACCCATGCACACCATATCAAGCCGGAATCTTTCCGCACGCTGAACTATTCCAGCGTATACGTTTCCCCATATTTTACAACAGTTACATCCGGAAAACCGTTTTCTTTCAGATATGTCGTAAACACCGACTGGGCTTCGGGTTCGCCATGAACTAAAAAAATCCGTTTCAGACGGGATGTATCAATTCCTTTCAGCCATTCCAGACATTCTGTGTAATCCGCATGGGCACTAAAGGCATTGATTTGGTTGACTTCAGCCTTGACTTTGTACCAATCCCCCATAATTCTGACTTCTTTTTCCCCGTTTTTCAGCCGGCGCCCCAGCGTGTTTTCTGCCATAAAACCTACCAGCAACACTTGATTCGCTGGATTACCAATATTATTTGCCAGATGATGCAATATCCGTCCGGCCTCGCACATACCATCGGCACTGATAATAACCATCGGCCCCGGCTTTTCATTCAAAGCTTTTGATTCTTCAACACTCTGGACAAAAGTCAACGCATTAAAACCGAAGGGGTTTTTATGGTGCTGAAGGAACGCTTCATGGGTAGCCTGATCATAGCACTCAGGATGAACCTGGAAAATACCGGTTGCATTTATTGCCATGGGAGAATCCACATAAATCGGTATCTCCGGAATTTTTTTCTGATCCACCAGCAAATGAAAGTAATACACCAGTTCCTGTGTCCGTTCAATGGCGAAAGACGGAATAATGATTTTACCTTTTTGATTCACCGCTTTCCGTACAATCCGGACCAGTTCATCCATTGCAATCTGGGAATCCTCGTGTTTCCGGTCACCATATGTACTTTCCAGAACAATATAATCGGGAGCCGGAACATTTTCCGCAGGATCCCGGATAATCGGCTTTTTATTCCGGCCTAAATCCCCGGTATACAGAATACGGACTTCACCGGAAGTTTCTGATGCTGGTGTCCGGCTTCCGGAAGTATGCTGTCCAGCCAGCCGGCTCCAGAAAGAAGAATGGGAACCGGATTTTTCTGACCCCGCAGAATTTCCCTGCTGATTAAATATCGTAATACATGCAAACGCTGAACCGAGGATATGCCCTGCATCAAAAAACTCCAGCAGAACATCAGGCGCAATATACATTTTGCGATTATATGATAAAGTAACAATCTGATTCGCAGCATTGACTACGTCTTTTTCATTAAATAATGGCTGCCAGGTAAATTTTTCACCTTTTTTAGCAGCCTGTTTCCGTAAATATTCGGCATCTCGTGCCTGAATCCGGGCACTATCCATCATAATCAGGTTTGCCAAATCACGGGTTGCCGGAGTTGCATAAATGTTACCGCTATATCCTTTCTTATTCAGCAACGGCACAAGCCCGCAGTGGTCATAATGGGCATGGGTTAAAATAACAGATTCTATTTTATCCACCGGAACGTCAAAATCCCGGTTTTTCCGGTCCGCTTCACTGCGGCGCCCCTGAAACGCCCCGCAGTCAACCATAAAAGCCCGTCCGTCAATTTCAAAAATGTGTTTGGAACCGGTAACTTCTTCCGCCGCTCCCAAAGAATATAATGTAATAGCCATATATCCATGATAATCCGTAACAACCAAATCTGCAAGCAAAAACAGCACCCTTTACTCTTTACACTTCTTTTGTATATAATTATATAGAGGAGGTACCGTGTATACTAGAAAACTGTCAAAACCACCGGAAAAATTAATTATAAACGGCAAACCCATATTCGGTACCTTTGCCGGTATACCACCGGACTTAGATATCCGTGGCGTCACACGCCCGTTTGGTGTTCTTCCGTTACCTACATTTATTACAGATCTCCGTATCAGGAGTTCCCTTTTTTTTGTGTTTCATACAGAAGAATATACCGGTATTATAGATTTTTTTGACGCACGGATATTCGGGCACGTAGAAGTGATTATCTGGAATAAACAATCCGGGCGGAAATTCGCATACAGAACTGTGACCGGTCCCCGGAAGCGGCTTATTCCCAAAAAGACGACGGCAGGAGTATGCGCCGCACTCCGCAATAAACGGTATATCCGGGTCGGCTGGGATACAGCCCGTAATTGTCTGTCGGCAATTTTTAACCTGAGCGGAGATGATGTCAGGCCGGATGCATCGGCTGCATTTAATGCAGCGTTGGATTCACCACAGGCCGCAACAGTAGCCGCAGTGCTACCTGCACCGGTTATGCGGCGGTGCAGGGCTGTCTGGTTGCTCACTGCCCCAATGACTGGAAATTTGACACTTCATGATACCTATGCAATGCAACAGGCTAAAACGCAGAATGCACCGGGAAGCGTTTTGTTCAAAAGTGCCAGAGCATATTATAAGATAAGAACAAAAAAAGTGTCTGCATTAGGAACCGGTACCATCCATGGAAAAAATATTTCATTCAGCATAACATCCGCAAATTTTGAATCCGTCAATCCCGATACATATAATGAAAATATTTTATTTTCAGACGGAAAGGTCACTCCGTTACCACCGGTTAAAATAACATATCCCTTTGGAATAACGGGGAAATGGGTGATTCAGGATACAGAAAATATGGTTGATTTATCTTTTACACCGGTTTCCGATCATTCACGGACACTAAGTATTTTTATCCTTAGAACACAGAATCATTCCATTTACGGCATATTTGACGGAATCATGCAGACTACAACCGGAGAGAGTATTATTTTAAAAGATTTTCCTGGAATTGTACGCAAACAGATGGTGCGCCTGTAGCCGAACAACTGAACCGAGGTATTTTTTATGGAAGAACAAAAAAAATCGCAAAAACAACCAGTGTACCGGTATGAACCAGGAGAACTGGAAAAAACAAGAAAAAACATCGGTACACTTGATCAGGCAGAAGCCGAAAAAATGACAAAAATTCTTGGCGGTGAAATTGGATATGAAAAATCCGTTCCCGTAAATGAAGAAACCTTAAAAAAAGTCCGGGCTGCCCAACGGTCACGGGAAATCCGTACTAGAACAGATACCACATCTCCGGTACAGCGGCAGCAGCAGATAGAACCCAAACAACAAACTGTCCCATCTACCGCCGGAAACGGAATAAAAGAGGAACAGACAAAACCGGCGCGTACCGGTGGAACATTGCCGGTATTGACTGCAAAAGAACGTTCCAAGATGAATAAATTGATGATGAGTCCTGAATACCGTATCAAACAAAATTACGGTATTTTTAACTTTTTTACTACATTAACTAAGAACGGGCAAGAAAAAATTGCGGCTCAATTTATTACTATTTCATTAAAAAACTATGTGAAGCATATCCTGAATTTCCATACCGGGATTCAAAGCCTGATCAATCTTTTACCTGAATCATACAGGAATAAGATTGTAACAGAAGAGGATCTACATTTCAGATTTTTGAAAACCGTAAATAATTGGCCGGCAACAGAGCTGGAACAGCTATATACCCAGCTGGAACAGGATGCAGGAAACACGACTGTCACATCAATGATTCCATTTATCCGTCATATATATAGAATTTTGTTGTCTGTTTTCTTTCTGGGTGAACACCGGGTTATCGACATACTGAAAACTGTTTTGAAAGATATGTCCACATATCCTGATATCCCCAAAAATAAAACGAACTATTTACTCACAGATCTGACTGATGAATGGTATTACATATATAACAAAGTGACAAAAGGGCTTTATCCATTACTTTTGCGGGTATGTAGTTCAAGTTATATTGACTATCACATATTTTTGACACACCATACCGGTAAAATTTTTCATTTTCTTGGTATTACAAAATACGATATTCTATTGCCAGCAAAAAAGAAAGCTGCATCAGATTCAGATGTGCAACTGGAAAAACAGCGTGCACAGCAACAAAAAGAAGCAGAACAGCAGCAACAAATAATACAAGAAAAAGAACAAGTACAAGCTTGCCTGAAAATACTTGACCGGCTGTTTCCGGGAGCAGGGTGGCTTGACATCAGTACACTGCCGGATATGTATCCCTTTTACCAACCGTTGTACAATTTCCCTGATGGATTTAACCTTCTGTCACCGGAAAATCCTCTGCAGATTTGTATTGTCCTGATTAAAATTATTGAAGATTTGTTTGAAGGGTGCAGGAATATTTCCATCGCCAAAACTACAAGTAAAAATGATGTAAAACCCATGTATGCACCAGATTCCCTCTTACTCATCATGAATGACTGGACTGCATATCGGGAAACCGTATTTGACAAACTGTACGTCCCCTATTTGAAAGATTTTGTAAACAAGAGATATACACAGAAAGATTTTGCCTATAATCAGTATGGTAAGCGGCTAATAACAAATATGCAGTGGCACACTTTTTATAATTACCTGCCTCACATGAAATTTGAACAACTATTGCTGGAAAAACCGGCAAATGAATCAAAAATGAAACCGCTTTCCCTGCGGACATCCCTGCTGGTAAAAGAGCTGCGGCGAATTACTATTGCCGCAGACACCGCACAGCGGGTCGGTGAATCCCTGCTTGAAATCCCGGATATATTCGATCCGTATAAATTCGATATACCAAACGTGGTATCAAAGCGGCTGGACATTTTACTGGGCGCAAAACGCCGGCAGACACTTTCCCGGGCGACGAATGTAAACCTGTTGAAATATACACTGGCAGTGGCAACAGTACTCAACTGGTGGATTGGAAGCAAGGACAGCCCCGCATATTATAACGAAAAGATACCTGTATGCCGGGCAGAAAGTGACGGCAGCCCGATATTTTCTGTTCCGTGTAGAACAGACCAGAATTCACTGTTTATAAAAAGTGTCAAAGAAGCAGCTACACAGGCTCAGGCTCAAAGCCAGCCACAGGAACAGGCTGCCATATAATTCCAGCAGAGCGGTATATACCGGATTACAGAACCGCGCAAACCAGAAAACGGACAAGGCTAAGCAGACAATTTCATGAGAAAAGCAACAAACCAGAATCGAAACAGTTTTTTAGCTCCTCATGCTGATGCGTCTTTTTCTGTACTATATGTGCATCTGCTGTCCCTGTACCAACCAGGTTATGGAATAGATAACCAACGGACAAAAAAGAACAGCTGTTTCCCGGGTTATTTCTGAATACCGTACTCCACCTTTGCGGTAAAACGCTCCAATTTTTTACCGGTAAGCGGGTTTTCTTTTCCGTCAAGGACAGCCCGCAACGCTTCCATTTCTTCACCGGAAAAAGATATCCCGCTTTTTATATGGTTTTCAAAAGAGGCAACCGCTACCGGCGCAACTTTCCTAGTAAGCTCAAGAATGACAGCTGCATAATCGCGGATTTCTTTCTGGGCATGACTGTCCAACCGTAATTTCAAAAAATGCATTAAATTGTGTAGATCGCACTGCCAGTAAATTTCTGTATACAGTGCCAACGGCAGGTTAATACGGGCAAGTTCCCGGGCAAGACCGGAATCAACCAGTTCTGTATAAATACGGTATGCATCCTGCTGACCCTGTTCCAACAGCTTCTTTGTCTGTGCGGCAAATTCTGGCGAAACAGATTCCGTACTCCGCCCCTGTTTGTTGTCCGTACTCTGAAGGGCAATATCGTCATCAGCAGGAACATAAAATTCGTTCCGCATGACTGAATACCTGCCGGAAATTTCATTCATCCGGGCTGTCCGGTGGCGGACCCACTGGCGTGCCACAAAAACCGGCATTTTAATATGAAAAGTAAGTACTACCTGCTCAAAAGGCGATGTATGATCGTTCCGCAGCAAATAATCAATCAGAGCGGCGTCTTCCCGAACTGTCTTTGTACCGTCACCGTACGACACCCGGGCAGACTGCACAATCCGGGCGTCACCGCCGTAATAATCAACCAAGCGGACAAAACCTTTGTCCAGCACCGGAAACTCTCTGTCAATAATTGCTTCCGCCTCAGGAACGATACAATGTGCCATAATCTCTATTCCTTATATATTTCTTTCTATAAAATTAGTTAAAATCCGCCGGAACACAGACGGATGCATATTTGCAAAGTATACCAGAACGGAACACGAGGCGCAACATCCGGCAACGTGGAAATTTTTTCTATCCAGAAAATCCGGTTAGCGGCACCCGGCTGCACCATCCTCAAATACAGTAAAACTATAGTTACTGCGGTATCGATTAAAATACAGCCCAACAAAATAACAAATGGTTCTTCCTGCATAAAAATGACTGCCGGTTTTGTACATCCGGCAGCCATCTTCAAAAAACAATAGTATCTGGAGAAAACCTGGTTATCCAGCAATCGGCCGGACATTGATAACGCCGGAAATTCCCCTCAGTTTTACCAGCACATCGTCAGAAACCTGTCGCGCTACATCAATAATATTGTATGCCAAATCCCCCCGATTCTGGTTAATCATACCTTCAATATTTAAAGATGCTTCTGCCAGTACAGTCGTAATCTGCCCTACCATGTTAGGTATATTTTTATGGGCAATACATAACCTGGTTCCGCCGACCGGAACCGGATCATCAATTTTACATTTGGGGAAATTGACTGAATTGACAATAGCTCCTGTTTCCAAGAACGCCCTCAGCTGGTTAACCGCCATACGGGCGCAGTTTTCTTCTGCTTCTGGTGTTGATGCTCCCAAATGAGGCAGGCAGATAACCTTGTCATTTTTCAGCAGGTCTTCGTCAGCAAAGTCGCTCACAAAACACGCTATCTTACCGCTATTGATACCTTCCAGCACATCAGCATTCACCACTAGTCCGCCCCGGGCAAGGTTAATCAAACGGACACCGTTTTTCATCGCTTTGATACGGTCAGCATTTATTAATCCTTTTGTCTCCGGCGTCTGGGGTACGTGAATAGTGATGTAATCTGCCTGTGTCAGAATTGTATCAAGGGTTTCAGCTTTACGTACTGCACGACTTAGAGACCAGGCTGCATCAACAGAAATATACGGGTCGTAACCGATAACATTCATACCCAAATCAGAGGCACTGTTCGCAACCATAGCACCGATAGCACCAAGACCGATAACACCCAGCGTTTTTCCCCGGATTTCAGGACCGACAAACTGGGATTTACCTTTTTCTGCCAGCTCAGGTATTTCGCTGCCTTTACCAGATAGAGCTTTTACCCATTCAGAAGCAGCAACCACTGGGCGGCTGGATATGAGCAGGGACAAAATCACCAGTTCCCGTACTGCATTTGCGTTTGCTCCCGGTGTATTAAAAACTACAATACCTTTTTCCGTCATTGCCGGAATCGGAATATTATTTGTTCCGGCACCCGCCCGGGCAACAGCTTTTATAGATTCCGGTAGTTCCATACTGTGCATATCAGCAGAACGCAGAAGAATTGCATCAGGATTCAGAATTTCTGATGCAACTTCGTAAACATCCCGGGGGAATAAAGCCAGTCCATCAGCAGATATTTTATTCAGCGTTTGGATTTTATACATATATTACTCCTTATCATATATCGTGCATCGTGCCGGATATTGCGCTCCGTCCGGCGATTTCCGGCACCGGATTTACTTATTTTCTGCAGCGAATTTATCCATAAAAGCAATCAGTGCTTTTACCCCGTCCAGCGGCATTGCATTGTACAAGGATGCCCTCATACCGCCTACCAACCGGTGTCCGGCAAGATTTACCAGTCCGGCTGCAGCAGCTTCTGCAACAAATTTTTTGTTCAGGGCGGCGGCCTTATCCGGATCTGTTTCCCCGGTAACAAAAGGAATATTCATCAACGACCGGCTGTCTTTTTCCACCGGGCTGCGGTAAAAACTGCTGTTGTCAAGATACTTGTAGAACAAGTCCGCTTTTTCCTGGTTCCGCTTTTTCATGCCTTCCGCACCGCCATTATCTTTAATCCATGCCAATACTTTACCCATAATATAAATAGTATAGCAGGGCGGTGTATTGTACATGGAACCGTTATCTGCATGGGTTTTGTATGTAAGCATAGTGGGTGTTCCCGGAACAGGAGAATCTGTAATCAAATCGTCCCGGATAATAACCAGTGTAACACCTGCCGGCGCAAGATTTTTTTGCGCCCCGGCATAAAAAATACCGAAGCGGGAAATATCCATCGGTTCACTCAGGATACAACTGGACGCATCGGCTACCAGCGGAATCTGTGTCCCGTCCGCACGGGCACCGGTTTCCGGCAATGCTGCCCATTTTGTTCCGACAATCGTATTGTTCAGGGTAATATACGCATAGTCGTATTCACCTTCGATTTTTCCCACTTTTGGAATATAAGAATATCCTTTGTCTTTTGAAGATGCGATGACATCTACATCAATAAATTTTTTTGCTTCCTTGATAGCCTTGTCTGCCCAGATTCCGGTATCCACATAGGCAGCTTTACCGATTTTTTTCAAATTCATCGGAATCATCGCAAACTGGGTACTGGCCCCTCCCTGAAGGAACAATACTTTATAGTTATCAGGCACATTCAGCAGACTACGTACCAGCGCTTCCGTTTCAGCAATAATCGGTTCATAAGCTTTTGAGCGGTGACTCATTTCCATAACAGACTGACCGGTTCCATGGTAGTCCAGCATTTCAGCGGCTGCTTCTTTCAACACAGATTCAGGCAGGCATGACGGACCTGCGGAAAAATTGTATACACGGCTCATTTTATTGTTAACTCCTTTTCACCATATATTTCAAACGGCACCTGTCTGTTACAGTTCCCGTCTTTTTACCAAAAGATTTTGTAACGCTCCAGCAATGGATACGTTTTCCACACCGACACCGGCTGGTACCGTAAGTACGGCTCCGGTACAGTTTACAATTCCCCGGATACCTGCATCCGCAAGCCGCCGGGCATACCGGTTTGCATCCCGTTCTGGAACCGTCAGCACCGCATACTCAATCTGCTCCTGCCGTACCACCAGTTCAATACGGGATGCGGGATACAACGGAAATGCCGCATTCAGTATTTCCACCCGGTTTACACTTTCGTCAAAACCGGCTCTTAACACACACCCGGCTTCCTGAAAACCGGGATAGTCAAGCAGTGCTGACCCGAACCGTCCCAATCCGACAATACAGCACCCGGGTGCATCTTGAGACACCACATCGGTTCCCAGCGCGGTCCTGATTGCCCGGTACAGGGTAGCAATATCATACCCGTTGGAAGCCCCGCACTTAATACCCAGCCGGGATAAATCCTGCCGGATTGTCGCATCAGTCCAGCCGGTCATCTCCGCCAGACGCCGGGAAGTAATTTTGCTCCGGCAACCGGAATTGTCTGCCGCTGCCATTTCCTGCCGGAGCAGGGATTCCAGACTGATCAGCCGCTTCCGGGACGGCTCTGATAACAGCGGCATAAGACCTCCATAACACTGTTAATTATTTCACAAAGATTGTGTTTATTATATGAATTCACGCACTAAAAAGTCAAGGACGCAATTGACCGGAACAGATTTTTACCGGTAATTTACATGAGAAAAAGTATAAAAACAAGTCTTTATTGTGAAATATTTCACAATAAAGACTTGCGCATCACTCAGCTACACACCATACGTTTCTTCTATAACAGTAATCAGATCCATCAGCATCCGGTTAACCGGAACAGTAATTCCGTGTTTTGCTGCCAGACTGATGACAGTACCGGCAAACAGTTCCACTTCTGTTTTCCGGCCGGCCTGCACATCCTGACACATAGAAGTCCTGCTGCCTGGTGTCAGGGCATCAAGAGTTTTGTACCAGCCGGCTATATCCGGTTCATCCAGCATAATACCTTCTGCCTGGGCAACAGCAATAACTTCCCGCATGGCATTTTCCATCAGCCGGCGGGCAGCGGCATTAGCGGAAGGATGATCCGGAGCATCATGCTGAAACGGAGCATATGGCTTGCCTAAGACGGCGGAACACTGGTTGATTCCCGTGTTCACCATAAATTTAAACCACATCCGCTGTTCCATATCCGCCGGAATTTCAAAGGGCAATCCTGCTGCATCAAAATAAGCAGCGATAATCCGGACTGTATCAGAACATCCGGCTGCCTGTTCCGCTGTTACCGCAGCACCGTTCACAGGATTTTTCCCTTCACCAAAATGAATCACGCCTTTCTGACTGTAAGTTGTTTCTGTTCCGGAATGCTGGGCATCAGTACCAAGGATCATTGCCAATGGAACCTTTGCAGAGGGAAACCGGCGGCGGATAATATTCTCGCTGGAAATGCCATTCAACAGCGACAAAATAATGGTACGGGATGTAACATACGGGGCAAAATCTTCCATAATTTGATTCAAATGATGGAATTTACATGCCACAATAATCAACTCCGGCTCAAAGCTGTCAGCCGGAATTCCTGCAGGAGCCAGCTGTATCGGCAGTTTTCTACCGTTTACAGTCAACCCTTCCCGGCGGTACCGTTCAAGACGGGATCCTCCTGCCAGAACCCGAACTTCCGATTCAGAATATGCGGCAAGTGTATCGGCAACCGTAAGCCCTACCGCTCCGGCGCCAGCAATTAAAACTGATTTGATTGTCATAAAAACTCCAGTATGATAGTATTCCACTATGGAAATAAACACAATACTCCGAATCGTTTCCTATATAGCATATATTTGTGTGTTGTGCAGCTATCCGTTGCGGAAAAAAAATCTTCTCCGGCAAACCGGTAAATGTATTCTGGCGCTGTCCCGCAAAAGACAACCACTGGTATACATTGTGCTGATATGTGCACCGCTACTGATTCTGTTACAGCGTTTCCGGGATTTGGGGGTGCCCATCAATATTATTTTGAGCGGCTGCGCAGTACTTGGAGCAGAAGTGGTACTCCGGGAATACAATCTTGCATCATTGGCAGGAGTATATGAACAGGCTGTTATCGCCGACTCCCGGGTTATTTTTTTCCGGGATATTCTGGCGCTACCCACGCTGGCATATGAAAATTCCGGAGAAACAAGTACAGAAGAAAATTCCAGCAGCCTGTATGATCGTTCTTTGAAAATTGTCACTTCCCATTCAGGAGTAATTTTTATCGGTTTTACGGACAAATCAGAACGGGATAAAGCGGTAGATGCTATCTGTTCCCAAAAACCGGATGTAGACACCCGGAACCAACCGTAAAGTCGCATAAAAATTTAATTGTTTTTAAGGTTTTTTTAAGCGCACCGGGTTATAGTATACGTATGAATGTACAGAAAATCTGCACGGCAGCATTGCTGCTGTGTTTGTTTTTAACACCACAAACTGCTTCCGGTCAATCGGACTCCACGGGGGAAACTACCGGCGGAGCGACACCGGTGGAACAACTGCTTGCAGGATACATTGCCGGAGACCGGGCGGTGCAGACGCTGTTACTCCAGTATCAACAGGCGGTACTTTCCAACCAGGCAACAGAAAACAGCGCCGGTTTTAATGTTACTTTGTCTACCGGAACAATCACTATTGATGCGGATCAGATTAAGGCAGAACCCTCGGTTTCCATAAGTTTTCCCCGGTTCAGCGGAGCCTCCGTCAGCGCAACGGTTCCGGTCCTGCTGGCAGAACCGCAGTCAGCGGCAGGATTTGCCGGCACATCGGTGTCAGCCCAAGTTGAACTGACCCGGGGAACAGCCCGCCAGCAGGAACTGACCCTGATTCAGGCAGCCCGTTCTGTTACCACAGCTGGAAGAGCTGTACAGAAGCAGCTTTTGTCCACAGAATACGATTTTTATACCGAACTGAAATCCCTGTACAGCGGCTATGCTTCCCTGTTGACCGCCCAAAATGACCTGTACGAGAAGAAGATAGATTTAGAAACACTGGACGTACAGGGTTACAGTGAACAGTCGGCTACATACCGGACTACACTGTTGGAAATGATGACAGCCCAGCGGGACGCTGATGAAAAAAGCCGTTCCCTGATGCGGCAGATTTCCCTGTTTGAAGACCACTGCGGACTGGCACCGGATACACTCCAGCCGGAAACCCTGCCGGGGACGGAAACCGTTCTGTCCGGCAGCGGTATTCTGGAACAGTATTTTACCGGAACTCCAGAAACATACACAGAACTTGAACAAGCAGAATGGGATTTATACATAGCCCAGTTGCGGCAGCAGGCGGAGACCAGTCTGACTGTTTCGGCCGGAGCCGGCTACACATATAAAAGTACGTCCAGCGCAGGACGGGATGTTGTTGATGCCGGCGTTGACATTACTGCCTTGGGCGGAACATTGAGTGCCGGTATATCTGTTCCGGTAACCGGGGACCAGAAAATACCGTCCGCCCGGTTATCCCTCAGCTGGTCACCGGGAGACATGAAATCCAAACAAATCCAGGCACAGCAGACGGATTTGGATCTCCAGATTGCAGCCCTGAAAATCCTGGATGCCCGGGAATCCTATGACACAAACCAGGACGATATCCAGCAGACCTGGAGCGATCTGTTGTGGACCAGGAGTATCAATGCGGAACAGTACCAGCTGTATAAAACCCTTGCCCAAGACATGGAAAACTGGTACGCCGCAGGACTTATTACTGAATCAGAAAACCGCAAAGCACAAATCAACGAGCAGAACGCCTTTATCCAGTGCCGGATCAGTGACATTGACTTGATTCTACACGATATACAGACAAAAATGTTGTTCATCACAGAGGAGACTGACTAATGGCAACAAAACAGAGAAAACGCCGGTTGCCCCGGTCAATAACAGTTATACTGGTAATACTGATTGCCGGCACCGCAGCAGCAGGAATTCTGTTTGCAATCCGCCATCTTTCGTCCTCATCCGGTACCGGTGAAGCAACATATACCGTAACCCAGGAAATCGTAAAAAATGTTATAGAGATATCCGGTACGATAGAAGCCGCTCAGTCCCAGACGCTGCAAGCAGCCGGAGACGGAACCGTTACCGCTGTATATGTTGAAGAAGGTGATACCGTAAAAAAAGGACAGATTCTACTTGAACTGGAAACGACAGAACAGGAATATGCCATCGCAAAGCTTGACTACACGATTGCCCAGACAAAAATTAACGGAAGCTCAAAAGACCTGGAGCTGTTAGAACTGGAACGGAAATCGCTGGTAACTAAACTGGAAAACCGGCGGATTACCGCAGCGTTTGACGGCGTTCTGGCAGAATTCAGTGCGTCCGTAGGTGATTATCTTTTAGCCCAAGACTCCGTAGGTACGCTAATTGAACGCAGTTACTTAAAATCCTATGTAGAAGTGGTTGAAACAGATGCCCCAAAGTTAATGCCGGGACAGATTGTACACTGCACCTTTCCCGCCTATGAAAACGGAACCATTGACGGGTATATTTTTTCCTATCCGTCGGTGGGAAGTGTCACCAACCGGGGAGCGTCTGTCGTGAATGTTCAAATCAGGATTGATGACCCGCCGGAAATAATCCTGCCGAATTACTCTTTTACCGGAGAAATCGAAATCAGCCCGCCGGAAAACCTGATACTGGTAGAACGGGAAGCTATCGGCAGGGAAAACGGAGAAACGTTTGTGGAACGGATACTCCGGGACGGTAGTACAGAACGGATTACCGTAACCGTAGAACCGTACGGTACAACCCATGTGAACATTACATCAGGTAATATCAACCCTGGTGATACATTGAAAGCCCAATCTACCCCCAGAGTATCCGGTACCCGGCAGAATACAAACGGTAACGCATCAAATCGGGAAACACAGAATCCCGCAGGAATACCCCTGGGCGGACCTGCCGGTGGAATGCCGCCGATGCGGTAACACTAACTCCGTAATACAACGGCTTATCACACGAGGTTTATTGTTATGGATAACACAACATACTGTATCCGGATGGAACACGTCGCAAAAGAATACGCAATGGCAGAAGTGGATGTCTGTGCCCTAAGGGATGTCTCTTTTTCAGTAAAAAACGGTGAATACATCACGATTATGGGACCGTCCGGTTCCGGAAAATCCACACTGATGAATATGATTGGATGCCTTGACCGCCCTTCTTCCGGTATCGTAGAAATTAACGGTAAAAACACTGCGGAAATGTCAGAAAAAGAACTGGCATATCTGCGGAACAGAACCGTCGGCTTTGTATTCCAGCAGTATTTTCTGCTGCCGTCCATGACTATTCTGGAAAATGTCATGCTTCCGCTGCGGTACCGGGGTACCGACCGCCGGGAAAGCAGGGAACTTGCAGAAGAAGCATTAGTGCGGATGGGGCTGCAAGACCGCCTCAACCATACACCGTCTGAACTTTCCGGCGGACAAAAACAACGGGCGGCCATTGCCCGGGCGACGGTCACCAAACCGCGCATTATTTTAGCTGATGAACCTACCGGAGCACTTGATTCCGAAACAGGAAAACACGTACTGGAGCTGTTCAAGCAGATAAATCAGGAAGGGACAACCGTTATTATTGTAACCCACGATTCTTTTATCGGTTCCCAGGCACCCCGACAGATTTCTATCTTTGACGGCCGGATTATTAAAGATACCGGGCAGGAAACCCCGGTTCCGGAGACAACATAATATGTTTGATGATTTACTGTTTGCCCTCAGAAATTTCAAGCGGAACAAAATCCGCAGTACCCTGTCCCTGCTGGGGATTATTATCGGAGTGGCGTCCGTTATCATCATCACATCGCTCAGTCAAAGTGCAACCCAAAGTATCAAGGATTCTTATGGTTCCGCAGGACTGGATTTAGTGGAAATTTCTGCCGGATGGATGATGCGGCGGAAAAGCGCTTCCGTCCAGTTCAATGACACGTTCCGGGAAGAACTGTTCGATTCAATCCGGAACATTGTCCAGATCCAGTACTGTAACACACTGAGTATGACAATCAGCAAAAACGACCTGTCCGCCACGACCAGTGCAACCGCAATTGAATACGGGTATCTGGATATGAGGGGAATTACCATTGCTGAAGGTAGGGATTTTAACGTATCAGATAACGTGACCGGACAGCAGAGAATCATACTCGGCAGTGAACTTGCAGAAGGATTATTTCCTGACGGCGGTGCGGTAGGACAGAAAGTGACGGTTGTTGCCGATAATACCACTTTCAATTTTGAAGTAATCGGGGTTCTTGCTGCATCTACCGGAATGACTTCAACAGATAATGCGGCATTTATCCCCCGGGGCTTTTACAGCAAAAAAATCATACCAAATCCGACTGCATCACAGATTGTCGTACAGTGTACTTCCCAGAATCTTGCAGCCACCGTTGCAGAAGATATTGAATCATATATTACAGAAGTAACCGGCAGTGAATACGCTGCTTCTGTAAAATCAATGCAGGCAATGTTGGAACAATATGAAGAAGTGTCTGGTTCTGTAAGTCTGATTTTATCAGGAATTGCGGCAATATCCCTGCTGGTAGGCGGAATCGGTATCATGAACATTATGATTGTAACGGTTACAGAACGCCGCCGGGAAATCGGCATCAGAAAAGCATTAGGCGCAAGCCCGGCAGTTATCCGGACTCAATTTTTAGTGGAATCGGCACTTATTACAGTTATTGGCGGGCTTATCGGTATTTTTATCGGGATTGTTATCAGTGCCGGCGCCGCAGCCGTTATGCAGCAGAGTCTCGCTGTCGAATGGAACGCCTGTTTCCTTTCTTTTATCTTTTCCGCAGGAATCGGAATATTTTTCGGGTTCAGCCCCGCATCCCGGGCAGCAAAGCTTGACCCGGTTGATGCGTTGGCATCGGAATAACAGTCTGGCAGAAAGAAAACAGTCTGCAGACCCGGTACCAGGTACGCACCGGGATTACACTGTGCTCATTTTGCCAAAGATTTAACGGCTTCTAACGACAGTTGCGTATACTTTGCAACCGTTTCAAACGGTATGTTATCCTGCAACATAGAAAGTGCAATTTTAACCGCATTCTCTTCCCTGCCCCGGGCTTCGCCGATCTCAATGCCTTCCCGCCGGCCCTGCTGAATGCCTTCCGCTTTGCCTTCACACCATTTGTCATACAAATCCAGTTCATACTTCATATGGGGCCTCCCGTCAGGATACAGCCGCTTGAACGCAGCCACTTTGTCGGCCAGCGGACGGACTTCTTCGGCAACCGCCGCCGTAGACAGATACTTCAGCAACGCCTTCTGCCCCGGATCCTCCGCTTTTTCAAACGCATTTATATTATACACGATTTTCGTCTGTCCGTCACCTGTTTCCTTTCCGTTCTGTTT
>CALXOI010000019.1 GCA_944389965.1 uncultured Treponema sp. | reverse complement strand
CAGAGCATCATCTGCCAGTCCAACAAGTCTACGGTAACGGCATCATTTTCAGATAAAAGACATATCCACATACTACGGAACAAGACGCCCTGTTTATCAAAGAATAAAATGCTGCTGATATTTTATTTCACCATCTATACTTTTTTTTAATACCAGTACCGTATAGTAACACCAGTTATTATCTGAAAGCAAAAAATACCGCCGGCAACGGCGGTATTTTTACGGTACCGGCACAAACGAATGTTCCGGTTTATTCAAACATATTAAATCTTCACTTTTTTCAGCTTCCAGATATCATGCACATAATCTTCGATAGTGCGGTCAGAGCTGAATTTTCCGGAACGGGCAATATTCAACAAAGCCTTTTTTGCCCATTCATTCCGATCTGTATACGCCGCAGCAACTTGTTCTTGAGCGGCAACATACGCATCAAAATCGGCCAGTACATAGTACACATCAGGACGCTGTCCTTCGATACCATATACCAGTGAATCATATAATTCCTTGAATAACTGACCGGTGGGATCATAGGTACCATCCACCAGTTGATTCATAACTTTTGCCAGTCGGGGATTCCGATCAAGATATTTCTGGGGATTATAGGAATGTTCCTGCTCGATTTTAATGATTTCATCGGCAGTCAGTCCGAAGATAAAGGCATTTTCTACACCCGCTTCTTCCACAATTTCAATATTGGCGCCATCCATAGTACCTAATGTCAAAGCCCCGTTCAACATGAACTTCATGTTACCGGTACCGGAAGCTTCTTTTCCGGCGGTAGAAATCTGCTCAGATACATCAGATGCCGGAAAAATTTTTTCTGCCACACTGACCCGGTAGTTTTCCACAAATATAACCCGTAGTTTACCCCGTACTCTGCGGTCGTTGTTAATCCGTTCCGCCACAGTGTTAATCAGTTTGATAATTGTTTTGGCACGGCGGTATCCTGAAGCAGCTTTTGCCCCAAAAATAAAAGTACGTGCCGGAGGATTAAAATCAGGATCATCCAATATTCTATTGTACAGATACATAATATGCAGAATATTCAGCAACTGGCGTTTATATTCGTGCAGACGTTTAATCTGCACATCAAAAATAGAATCCGGATCAAGAAATTCGTTCTGACTTACTTTTAAATACTCGGCCAAGCGTTCTTTATTGCGGCGCTTAATGGCAAGGAATTCATTCTGCGCCTCAGTATCTGAGGCGTATTTTTCCAAACCTTTCAGTTTTGATAGATCTTTTTCCCAACCATG
Organism: uncultured Treponema sp.; assembly: GCA_944389965.1. GTDB lineage: Bacteria > Spirochaetota > Spirochaetia > Treponematales > Treponemataceae > Treponema_F. The sequence continues at coordinate 26,499 of CALXOI010000019.1, read as the reverse complement.
CCCCACTTTATCAGTAATAAACTGTGAAAGTTCAGGATTTGCACATAACAGCCAGCGGCGTTGCGTTACACCATTTGTCTTATTATTAAATTTGTCGGGATAAAAATCAGCCCAGTCCTTCAACTCCTGTGTTTTGAGCAGTTCTGTATGCAGGGCAGCCACACCGTTCACACTGAAAGAACCGTGTATCGCAAGCCACGCCATATGAATCATTCCGTTTGCAATAATAGCCATACGGTTCTGCTTCATATAATCAGAAGGATATTTTTCCCGTAATTCAATCAAAAACCGGCGATTGATTTCTTCTACAATCTGATAAATTCGCGGTAAAAGACCTTGGAAAATATCAATCGGCCACTTTTCCAATGCTTCTGCCAGAATTGTGTGATTTGTATATGCAAATGTTTTTGTTACAATATCCCATGCATCATCCCATTCCATACCATAATTATCCATCAGGATACGCATCAGCTCCGGAACAGCAACAACCGGATGTGTATCGTTTAATTGGATGACATGCAGTTCCGGGAATTTTTTGAAATCAGTACCGTATTTTTGTACAAAACTACGGACTAAATCCTGGAGACTTGCTGATGTAAAGAAGTATTGCTGTTTGAGCCGCAGGGTTTTTCCACTCGGACCGGAATCATTTGGATATAATACCCGGGAGATATTTTCTGCATTATTCTGGCGTTCTACCGCACGAATATATTCCATATTATTAAATAGTTGCAAATCAAAACCGTTAGGTGATGATGCCTGCCACAAACGTAACGTATTTACGGTATTTGTGTCATAACCGACAATCGGCATATCAAACGGAGTAGCGGTTACTTCTTCCCCATTTTCGATTGCAAAAAATTCCCGTCCATTTTCTCCCCGGCGAACAATAACATTACCGCCAAAAGTAACCGTCACAGACAGATCACTGCGTTTAATTTCCCATGGATCACGGTGCTTTAACCAATTATCAGGATATTCAACCTGATACCCGTTCTCTATATGCTGCTCAAACATTCCATACTGATAACGGATACCGTATCCATGTCCCGGATATTCCAATGTCGCAAGAGAATCCAGAAAACAAGCTGCCAGCCGCCCCAGACCTCCATTTCCCAATCCGGCATCAGGTTCTTCATCTTCCAGCAGATTATAGTCAATATCCATCTCTTTCAGTGCTTCCACTACACTGCCACGGATCCCGGCATTGATTAGATTATTACTCATTGCCCGTCCCATGAGGAACTCTGCCGACAAGTAATAAACCTGCCGGGTGGGATTATTGGCATACCGGCGGCGGGTTTCCATCCAATTTCTCATTATCGGCTCAAAGGCAGAAGCAGAAACGGCATCAAATAAATCATGCTTTGAAGCTTGTGAAATATCTTTACCATACTGACGTTTCAGGCGCTCTATCAGCGCGTCTTTAAATTGCTGCTTATCTAAAACCATATGCTGTTTCCTTTCAGGAGTAAAGTTATTAATTCATGATATGCGTAAACAACAACCCGTGTCAAGGCAGAAGTAAACCGTTTTACAAATTATTTTCCGGTTAATATAGCCATACTCCGGGCCGGCAATACATACGTCTTTTGCATTTCCAACAGCTCTTCTTGCTGTTCCTCTAGAAAATCGCCGGGAGCAGCAACAGAAGTATCTACCTGACGGTACCATTTTTTATTTTTGGCCGGAACAGGTAACCGCACGGTAACATCTGTAGTTCCCGCATTACACATTACGAAAAAATCGTGATCATCGGTGTCAGCCCGGGTCTCTGTCTTTGCCCCGCATAACCGGAATGCAAGAAAATGTTCAGCAGTTTTCCAGTCAGGAGTTTTACCGTCCAGTCCGAACCATGTGATATCCGGCAGGTTTGCTGAAGAATGGCTTTTTCCCTCAAAAAATACCGGTCGGCTGAATGCCGGATGATTACGTCTGAAGCGTATTGCTTTGCATACAAAGTTATATACATCCCGGTAAACTGCGAGATTATTCCAGTTGAACCAGGAAATTTCGTTATCCTGGCAGTATGCATTATTGTTGCCCCGCTGTGTCCGTCGTATTTCATCACCACACAACAGCATCGGCGTTCCCTGTGACACCAGTAATGTTAATAGAATGTTTTTTATTTGCCGGGTACGGATTTCTTCAATGAGCTTATTCCGGGTTGGTCCTTCATATCCATAATTAAAACTGGAGTTATTATCAGATCCATCCCGATTGTTTTCCCCATTTTCCTCATTATGTTTACCGTTATAACAAACTAAATCATTCAGTGTAAAGCCATCATGGCAGGTAACAAAATTAACCGAATGATACGGCTTTCTGCCGTCACCTTCATACAAATCTGCACTGCCGGTAATCCGTGTGGCAGCAGCACCGGCAAGGCTGCCATCCCCCCGCCAAAAACGCCGGATTTCATCCCGGAAACGGTCATTCCATTCCGCCCACCGTTTTCCGGGGAAATTCCCCACCTGATACGCGCCGCCGGCATCCCATGCTTCTGCAATAATTTTTGTTTTACGCAATACGGGATCTTCAGCAATCCGCTCAATAACCGGAGCCTCTTTTATCAGATTTCCGTTTTTATCCCGCCCTAAAATCGAAGCCAAATCAAACCTGAAACCATCCACGTGCATTTCCATAACCCAGTACCGCAGACAGTCAATAATAAAACTTCGGACAACCGGATGATTACAGTTAAATGTATTTCCGCAACCGGAAAAATTTTTATAATACTGTTTATTTTTATCTTCCAAAATATAATATACAGAATTATCAAAACCCCTGAAATTCAGGGTCAGTCCTTTCTCGTTACCTTCTGCCGTGTGATTAAACACAATATCAAGAATAACTTCCAGCCCGTTCCGATGCATCTCCCTGACCATTTCTTTAAATTCACGGACTGCACCGCCGGGGCTCCGGTCCGAAGCAAAAGATGCCTTCGGTGCAAAAAACGCAATAGTACTGTACCCCCAATGGTTTTTTAAGCGTTCACCGGTCCGCGGATTGATATTGGCATTTTCGTTTTCATCAAATTCCTGTATGGGAAGCAGTTCAACACTGGTAATGCCCAATTCCTTCAGATACGGAATTTTTTCTATCAGACCTTTATATGTGCCGGGATACTTTGTATGTGATGACGGGCTTGCCGTAAATCCTTTCAGATGGGCTTCATACACAACACTTTTCTGCAACTGATAATTCAGAGGACGGTCTCCCTGCCAATCAAAATCGGTATCATCTATGACAACACATTTCGGGAAATTCCGTGCAGAACGGCGTTTTTCCAACTCCACGTCCATTTTGTCTACCGGAGTCCGGAAATCCGCAGGAAGATTATTAAAAATAGAAACATCTGTTAACGCTTTCGCATACGGATCAAGGAGATAATGGTTCGGATTAAACCGGTGACCGTGTTTCGGGTCAAAAGCACCGTCAACCCGGTATAAATACAATGCGCCGGGCTGCAATCCTTCCAAACAGACATGCCAGATATCTCCTGTTCGGTTTACAACCGGATCAAAAGTATACGAAAAACAAGGTTCACTGTCACCGGGGTTTTCAAAAATATCGATAATGACTGATGTACCGTTCCGGGAAAACACACTGAAGTTAATGCCGGACCTGGCGGGATTTGCACCATAGGGCAAAGGCCGTCCGGGATGGACTGTTATATGATTCATATTATAATACTATACCACAAAAGAGATGCTGTTTCCAGCATCTGGATCGCAATTCTCTCACCTCCGGTACCCCCTATCCGGAAAAACGCACACTATATAGGCGGTACCGGAATTTTCTGCTATATTTATTTTTATGGAAATACAGGACAAAATTCCGCCGGATACCGGAACTCCGGCTCAAATCCCCCGGGAAAAAACCGGTACAAAGACCGCAGTTGTAGCTATTATCGGACGCCCCTCCGCTGGAAAATCGACATTTTTGAATACTGCCAGCGGGGAAAAGATTTCCATTGTATCACCTGTTCCCCAAACAACCCGGAATGCTGTCAGGGGAATTGTTAACACATCATTGGGACAGTTGGTATTTGTGGATACACCTGGCTATCATGACTCAGAAAAAAAATTAAATCTGAAACTAAAAGGCATTGCCGCAGAACAACTTGACAGTGCCGATGCCGTACTGTACATTATTGACAGTACCCGGACCCCCGGTACAGAAGAAACGCTGACAGCCCGGCTCATTGCTCCATATACAGCAAAAACGGTTGTTGCAGCTAATAAAATAGATCTACCTGAATCAAAAACGGAAGCGGTACGGAATTTTCTGTCAGAAGAACTCCCGGAACTCTCCCGGGATAAGATTTTTGACATTTCAGCTGAACAGGATACAAATATCAATGAAGTACTCCGGGCACTGTATCAGCTGGCACCGGAAGCAGACCCCCTCTATCCTGAAGAATTTTATACAGATCAGGAAGTTGACTTCCGTATCTCAGAAATTATCCGGGAACAGGCAATCAACCGGTTACATGATGAACTACCCCACGCTATTTATGTGGAAATTTCTGATATGGAATGGCGGAAAAACGGGAAAACACTGTGGGTACGGGCGTTCCTCTATGTCGAACGGGAAAGTCAGAAAGGAATGGTTATCGGAAAAGGTGCCGAAATGATAAAAACAATCCGGGTGGAATCAATAAAAGCCCTACGGAAAATTTTTCCATACCGTATTGATTTGGATTTACAGGTCAAAGTACATAAAAACTGGCGGCAAAAAGATATACTTTTGGACAGGTTGCTGAAATGAAAAAAAAATCCATATCTAAAAGACCTTTTATCGTTGCAGCAGTAACCGGACTGATTCTTATGCTACCCGCAGCAGGGCTGGCATTTCTGCCCCGCCGATCACCAGGAGTAGTCATCGCCGTACTTATTACGCAGCTGGCGGTTATTGCAATAGGATACAGCATTTTATACCGGACTTTGCGCAAAGCCGGGCTCTCCCTGCGGAACGGAATGGAAACCCGTACTTCTACTCCGGAACAAAGTGCAATGGTGCTGCGCCGGTTACTGTGTTGTTCCCGGCTGGCGGTGCTAACATCAATATACACCGATGTCGTTGCCTTAAAAAAATCACGCATTTGGGGAATAACCCGTAGTTATGGCATTTACCGGTATACCGGACAAATTGATGCCGGGATTTCCCGGCTGGAAGACTGTACATTTGCAATTGACCAAGACAGGAACAGCATTACTGTTGTTCTGCCGGAAGTAACGGTTGTCAATCACACTTTAAAATCCATCGAAAAATTTGATGAAAAAAACAGTGTTTTCTGCCCAATCAGCAATACTGAAATATTTGAAGAAATACGCCGGCGGCAACATGAATCCGAACAAAAACTTTTGGAATGCGGACTTTTACACGAAGCAGAAACCCGTGCCCAGGAAGTGGTTACACAATTACTGGCTGCCATGGGATACACCGGATATGACATCCATTTTACCCATGACCCGGCAGCAGCAAAAACCGTTACCCGGTTAAAGTCGGAATCAATTGAAACAACAGATTCTGACCGGAGTACGCTATTCCATCAAAAACCGCAGTACACTGCAGAAAACAAAACTCCGGATCCGGTTACCCGCTAACCCTATGCACAAACCGCATAATCCGTCCGGCAGAACAAGATTTTCCACAAAGACAAAACCAGCTGCTTAACAGCGCCAACTCCCGGAACCGGGCGGCGGCAGCCGTTCTATAACAGTTCCGTCGGGATTGGCAATAAAAACAAGCGGTGGCTGGCGGGTAAAAAATCCGTTTTCCACCACACCTGGTATCATGTTGAGCTCTGACTCCCAATCTCCCGGGACAACCGGTTCCGTCCATCTGATGTCAAGAATAATATTACCGTTATCCGTTATTACCGGACCTGCTTTTTTTACACCTTCCCGGAGAACGCACTGAATCCCATAACGTTCTAACCTCCGGATAACCGTGTTCCGGGCTTCGGGAACAACTTCTACCGGCAGGGCAAACCCGGTTCCCAGATGCGGAACATTTTTTGTGCTGTCGGCAACAACCACAAAACACTTGGAATTATATGCTACAATTTTTTCCAGAAGCAACGCCGCGCCGCCACCCTTAATCAGATTGTTGTAAGGATCAATTTCATCAGCACCGTCTATAGCAAGATCCAGATATCCGCCGATTTCCTTTGAATTTAAAGAACATACCGGAATTCCCAGATTTTCACAGGCAACGGACGTCTGTAAACTGGTGGTGGCGGCACGGATATCGGTAAGCGTTCCGTCCGCAATTCTCCGGGCAAGATATTCCACTGCCGGCATTGCTGTGGAACCGGTTCCCAACCCAATTTTCATTCCTGAAAAAATATATCCCCGTTGTATTAATGAATCCACAGCCGTGACAGCTGCCAATTTTTTCTGTTCATCCCGGGAAAGATCGGTACTCATATTAGTAATCAACTCCTGTAAATAACTGGAACTGCTGGTATGCCTGATATTCCAACATGGAATGCCCGTTTGCAACCCGGCAGCCGGCTGACTGTGCCCGAGACATTACAGGAGTAATATCCGGAACATAAATAATATCATACAATGCTTCATATCCTTTAAACTCATAAAAATGAAGAGGGTCATTTTCTTCTGTTGCCGGTAAAGATGCACCCATTCCCTTAGACGTTGTCTGGATAATCAGATCAGAATACCGTTCCAACAGTGACAGGGATTCCGGCCCCAATACGGCCCATTTAAAATTAAACCGCTCCGCCAACATTTTTGCCTTTGCCGGTGTCCGGTTGAATATACACGCTTTGCCTTTTAACTGCCGGATAGCATATGCTACTGCCCGGGCAGCACCTCCTGCGCCGATAATGGCAATACGTTTCCGGGCAAGCGTCTTGACATTCAGAAAATCAAGCAAAGCCTGACTAATTCCATCCACATCAGTGTTAAAACCATGCCATTGGTTACCGGACCGGACAATAGTGTTACAGGCTCCGGTTTCACTAACTTTTTCTGATATATGCATCAGATGTTCCATTACTGCTTCTTTGTGAGGAACTGTCACTGACAGTCCCTTCATATTTAATTCCGCAGCAAACTCCAATGCCTCCTCTATCGTTTTTGACCGTATGGGAATGTAAACAGCATTCATTCCGTGTTCCCGATATCCGTGATTATGAATCCGCGGACTGTCTGTAGAATTTAACGGATATCCGGTAATTCCATACAATGTTGTCTGGGAATCGATAGAAGCAAAATTATAGGTCTGGGATAATGTAATAGGATCAATATGCCCCAAACACTTCAAATTCTGACCATCAGCCGGAGACACAAATGTTAAAAATGAATGCATCCTTTGGGCCAAAACCCTGGTAGGGAATCCTAACGGACCCATAGCACAAAGGATCTGCTCCGTGTCTTCCAGTGAAGCCGCTTCACGGAACATACGGGTAACATCATTAAGTGACCGGGGCATACAGGCAATTTTCGGGATTTCAAAACCAGTGGTACGCATTTTTGCCAGCCTTCCGGCAAGATTATATACAGGCTCATTCATGCTGTGAGCACTTCTGATGATACGGGTACCAAACGCCAGAGCCGCATCCTGAAGACTGGGAACATGGAAATCTTCTTCAAAATCAACATATGCGAAATTTTTCCGGGGATTCTGATCAGCAAAAGCCAATCCTCGGGCAAACAACATAGTACGGGCTGCTTCCCCATCTAAAAACTGGCCGCCGTCTATTTTCCGCCGGATTGTTAAAATACACGGAATACCTGCCATTTCCGGAAACCGCCGGATGTGAAGACGGTCGTCTTTGTTCAGGTAATCAACCCGTAATTCCACCATATCAATCCAGTTCCGGTACCGGTTCAGGATTTCCAAATCTTCTGCCAACGTCTGGCCCGTAAGACACAGACATATATTCGGTCGCTGCATATACTTATCATAGCGTAAAAACACAGCGGGTTACAATACAGAATTTGTACAGTTTTACTGTATCTTCTGAAATATTTCTTGTGTATCATAGACTGTTTATGCTAAAATATCCGTAATCTTTACTATTCTTACGAGAGGAAAAACATGGATCACTACGGGTTGTGGGGTATTATTCCCCCTTTATTAACAATTATCCTTGCATTTGCAACAAAAGATGTTATCGTATCACTTTTTCTGGGGATTTTATCCGGCGCACTGATTATCAGTGGCGGGAATCCTGCAATGGCATTAATGAACTTAACTGATTTACTGGCAGAATCCCTTGCAGACGGCTGGAATATCCGTATATTTCTCTTTTGTGCACTGCTGGGGGGAATGGTCGGAATGCTGACAAAAACCGGTGCCGCCCGGGCTTTTGGTCACTGGGCTTCTGCAAAACTGAAAAGTGGAACCAGTTCTCAATTGATGACATTTATTTTTGGTGTCATTATTTTTATCGATGATTATTTCAATAGTATGTCTGTAGGTACTGTGATGCGCCCTATCTGTGATAAAACAGGTGTTTCGAGGGCAAAACTCTCCTACATATTGGACTCGACTGCAGCTCCGGTTTGTATTATCGCACCAATCTCCAGCTGGGTTGTAACGGTTATGTCTATTGTGCGGGATGCACAGGGATTTGAAAAAATGGGAATGACGGAATTTGAATTCTTCATTAAAGCAATTCCCTACAATCTGTACGCAATCCTTGCCCTGCTTATGGTACTGGCAGTTATCTTTTTGAAACGAGACTTTGGTCCCATGAAACAATCGGAACTCCGTGCACGGAACGGTATGCTGTGCAACGAAGAAAAATACGGACCAGCAGCCGGTTCTGTAGAAGAAGAAACCAGCAGTAAAGCAAAACCCATCGACATGCTTTTTCCGATTATCGTATTGATTATAACCGCTGTATTATTTTTCCCGGTCGTAACATGGTTGAATGCAGTGGACGGCGAAAACATCACATCCTTTGGGCAGGCTGTAACATCCATGTCCCTGGGAACAGCATTTAATGATACAGACTCTTCTGTTGCTTTGTGGTACGCTGTTATTTTTACCATCACCGCAACGTATATCTATTACCTTGCCCGCGGATTGCTGAAGCTGAAAGAAGCAGGGGAAGCACTCCGGAACGGTATTGAGTCCATGATTCCGGCATTGATTATTCTTACGATGGCATGGTCAATCGGAACCATCATAAAATCCCCCCGGGCAGATGGCGGACTGGGACTGGGGTTGTACCTGTCCCACGTTGTCAGTGACGGCGGATTTCCTATCCAGATATTACCTGCCATCCTGTTTATTCTGTCAGCGGTTATTTCCTTTGCCACCGGAACCAGTTGGGGTACATTCGGTATCATGATTCCCATTGCAATGCCGATTGTAACAGGACTGGCAGACGGTATCGGCTTAACCCATGCAGCATTAGTAAATGCATCCATGATTTCTGTGGCAGCCGTCATCGGTGGTGCTGTATTCGGTGACCATGCATCCCCGATTTCAGATACAACGATTCTGTCGTCCACAGGTGCAAGCTGTCCGCATCTGGAACACGTCGCAACACAAATGCCCTATGCAATATTTGTTGCAATCTGTGCTTTCATCGGTTTTGTTGCCGGCGGCATTACATTGAATGCAGCAGTAGCTTGGATTGCAGCATTGGCTGTATTTGTGACAGGTCAGTTGTTGCTGCCCAAGATTTGGAAAGTAGAGGTATGACATTTTTCAGATTAATAAAACTTTCTACGGTACAGCAACAATAACAGCATAATTCATCAGGCTGTCTGGACTATAATTCTGGACAGCTTTTTTATATTTGTATTAGCTATAACACCTTCTGTCTGTTCTGCTGAAACACAGTCCCAGTTACAACCTCCCGGTCATGCCCGTTGGTATTCATTAAAGAAGATTCATTCCGAAGGCAATCAGACTCCCAGGATCTACCGCAAGCAAGGCCCCCACTTCATTCCCGGACGGCCGGAATTTTATTTGATGTACCACACATGCCTTATTTACAGCCGGCTAACCGCAGTTGTATATGGTACAAAAAAGAGACTGTCCAGATACCTGCAGACAGTCTCTTTTTTCTTGAATTAAAACAGGCAGCAATCCGGTCTCCCTTTGCTGCCATACAATGCTGTGCGTACCCGGAAAATCAGCGCACCGTCAATGTTGTTGTCGCCCGGCCTTCCACAAAAAGTGTCAGCTTTGTACCGGCAGGAACTTCATATGGTATAGTCAAATTTCCACCGGGATGATTGAAGGTGGTAAGCGTATATTGTTCACCATCCGTCGTTTCCGCATCCAAATGCATGGATAAAGGATAAGGATACTCAGGAAGAACTGCTGTAAACAATCCGTACAGATTACCGTTAACCGGTTCTTCAGGAAATTCAAAGACAGCAGACAACCGGCTGTAATTGACTACAAATTCATCACTTTGTTGCTGGGATATGACACAACCGGTTTTACCTTCCTCAAGATCTGCAACCGGAAGATATTCTGCCGTAAAATCAAAGGTTATTTTACTCCGGGATAACTGGGCAAGAACATCATTGACACTCATCCCCACCAGCGACGGCACCCGTGTCCGTTCATAGCTGGGACCCCGGCTGACTACCAGTTTAAGCGTCACCGGCTCTGAAATCTGCGTACCGGGCAGTGGGTCTTGCTCCAGAATTGTTCCCGCATCAGAAGTGTCCGCAATATACATTGTTTCCCCGATTTTAATTAACTGTACTGATGCCCCGGAAAATAATGTTTGCAATTTAATATTCAATTCTTCAAGTTTCATGCCGGTGTAATCTTCAACCTGATCAATAACAACACCTCGGCTGACAACTAAATCAATATGACGGCTGGCTTTTACAATAGCACCTGCCACAGGATTCTGTTCCAGAACAGTTCCTTCATCACCGGGGACATCAGAGTACCTCATCTGAATCCGCGGAAACAATTCCTTTACCTGCATCGCCTGCACGGCTTCTGTAAGCGGTTTTCCGGTAACATCCGGCACAAGAACTTCTTCGGAGCCTTTGACAGCTGCAAAAAATACCCCCACGCATACTGCACCCATAACGATGATGGCTGCAATACACATCAACAGCAACGCCTTTCCACTGTCTTGTACCGATTCCATTCCAGATGCGAAACTAATCCGGAGTTTCTGTAAAAATTCCCCTACATTTCTTTTGTTTTTCATATATACAGTCCTGTTTATTCTGATTTTGTACAGCAGACACCGATAAAATTACGGGAACCATTGATAAACGATTTCCAATCAACTGCTTTTTTTGCCTGCCATTGAAGCTGTGCAACACACAGAATCCCGTCACCTGTTTGTATCAAAATTCCTGCCCGTTTGTCTACACCAAGCACAGTCCCGGGTTTTGGAGAGTCTCTCTCACAATTTTCCGGAAGGGAACCGGCATACACCGAAGCCGTCAGAATCTTTAACTGCGTTCCGTCCACACAGGTAAACGCACCGGGCCACGGAGTAAACGCCCTGATTTGCGCATCAATCTCCCGGGCGGAACGATTCCAACAGATACAACCATCTTCTTTTCTAAGCATCCGGGAATATGTGGCATTTTCCCCGTTCTGCGGCATACCATCAGAAAAAGTTCCGTCAACTGACGCCTCTGCCAGCAGCCGGACAAGTAGATCCCCGCCGATGCCGGCAGCACATTCCAGTAAACCGCCCGCAGTTTCTGTTCCATCCAAGGGAATAACCGTCTGCGCCAATATGTTTCCACTGTCCATTTCCTGTGCAATTTTCTGAATGCTCACCCCTGTTTCCGGCTGCATATCAAGAATCGCAGCAGGTACCGGTGCACATCCCCGATACCGGGGTAAAAGAGATGGATGAAGGTTGATACCTCCCAACGGAAACAAAGACATAAATTTTGGACCAAAAATTTTGCCGTAAGCAAAACAGACCAATACGTCAGGATTCAGCCGGGTTACAGCTTCCCGGGCAGATCCGTCAAGTTTTTCCGGAGTCAGAACCGGTATATCGAGACCGTATGTCCCTGCCGCTTCAGCTACCGGAGTCGGAACCAACGTATGTCCCCGCCCCCGGACAGCAGGTGGATTGGTAAGCACACCGGCAATACGGAACGGGGCGCCGGATGCAGAAGCTTCCAGCAGTTTCCGGAGAGGAATAACCGATGCATCCGGACTTCCGGCATATAATATATTCAGCACGGCTTTTCCTGTTTTTTCGCTTTTTTTGCTGCAATTTTGGCAGCTTTTGCTGCTTTTAATGCCTGCTTTTCCTGCCGGCGAAGTTCACGTTTTTCAAAAGAATCAATTGTTTTCTGCCGGAATTCCGCATCTCCCCGGTCAATGTATAAAATACCATCCAGATGATCGTTTTCATGCTGGATAATGCGGGCAAGGTACCCATCCGCTTCCAGCGTAAAAGGCTTACCTTTTTCGTTCAACGCCTGTACCGTAACTTTTGCAGGACGGGAAATATACTCCCACACATTGGGAATACTCAGACACCCTTCTTCAAACTCACAGGTTTCCTGGGATGTGGCAATAATCTGAGGATTAATAAATACACGGCGGACACCGTCATCTGCAGTAATCACAAACAACCGCTTTAATATACCGACTTGCGGAGCTGCCAAACCGACACCCTTGCCGGCATCCATTGTCTTGAACATTTCTTCCACAAGCTGCCGGATTTCATCAGTTACTTTTTCAACCGGTTCTGATTTTTGGCGGAGTGTATCATTTCCCAGACGTAATATTTCCATAGCATTATTATGGTATAAAAATGATGATGTTAAGTCAAGGCGCTATTTTCCGGCGCTTACGGTTCTGCCGTCATCCTTTCCGGCCTGTTCCTGAAGCATAAATGCAGAAACTTTAACTTGACAAATATTACGGAAACATTCTATACTGCTTCCGTGAATATCCATTATGTGCTACAAAACCGTCTTGTTGTCTCTTCCGTCGTTTTACTGAAAAACGTAGTCCGGGAGTAAAACTGCGCGTAGCACCGTTATTGATATATGCAGAAAAGCCCTCCCGGATGCGGAGGGTTTTTCTGTATCAGGGGGAACTCTATGATAGAAGCTACAGGTGCACAGATTATTGTTAAACTGCTGGAACGCCAGGGAATCACTGTTGCAGCCGGTATACCCGGCGGCTCAGTATTACCATTATATGACGAACTTGCCGGCAGCAGTATCCGCCATATTCTGGTACGGCATGAACAGGCTGCAGGTTTTATCGCCCAAGGGATTGCCCGTACTACAGGGCTGCCGGCAGTATGTATTGCCACCAGCGGCCCAGGTGCAATGAATTTATTGACCGCAATTGCTGATGCCCGTTCAGACTCGGTTCCCATGGTGGCAATAACCGGACAAGTAAACTCAGCCCTTATCGGAACAGATGCATTCCAGGAAGCGGATACTTTCGGTTTGTCCTTTCCAATTACAAAACACAGTATTATGGTTAAAACCCCGGAGGAATTGCTCACCGTAATACCTGAAGCCTTTTCCATCGCAGCTTCAGGACGGCCGGGGCCGGTACTCATTGATGTTCCCCGGGATGTCCAGACTACCCGGTGTATTTTTGAACAGTGGCCGCAACCGGGAGGTATTGAACGGAAAGCCGCCCGGTTCCGGACAGAAGGGAATAACCTTGCAGCGGCGCTGGACCGTTTTGCCAGAATACTGAATACCGCCCGCAGACCGGTGTTGTATGCCGGCGGTGGCTGTAATTCCTCGGAAGCAGCGGCAGGTATTGCAGAATTTTTAGATGTTATTCCCATGCCGGTCGTTTCCAGCCTGATGGGAATCGGCTGCGTTCCTTACACCCATCCATGCTGGTGCGGAATGCTAGGAATGCATGGGGCGGTAACAGCAAACAAGGCTATATACGATGCAGACGTTGTTCTGGCAGCCGGCGCCCGGTTTGATGACCGGGCAACAGGAATTGTATCCCGTTTCTGTCCGTCAGCACAAATCCTGCATATTGACATTGACGCCGCAGAAGTCAACAAAATCCTGCCGGCAGCACATGCCGTAATCGGCGACTGCGAGTCGGTGTTTCCGGCATTGACTCAGCGGCTGCGGGAGCTACCTCCGGAACATATGGCCGCCCCGTGGCTGGAACACATCAGCCGGTTGTACCGGCAAGAGCAACAGGCAGCTGTTTCAGCCGGCAGCACAAATATTACCGGGTTTTCCCTGGAACACAATTCCAGAACAGATACCCCGGACGAACACCGGATTCATCAGAATCCCCGGGCATTTATCGCAGCAGTACCGGATTTGCTCCGTTCCGCCGGTATCGCACCGGATTCCGTAATTATCACCACTGATGTGGGACAGCACCAGATGTGGACCGCCCAGTTTTATCCGGTGGAACATCCCCGGCAGTTACTTACCAGCGGGTCATTAGGCACGATGGGATTCGGGTTACCGGCAGCGATCGGGGCAGCTTTGGCAAATCCGGGTAAACGGATAATTTGTTTTTCCGGTGATGGCTCAATCATGATGAACATTCAGGAACTGGCAACCTTGGCAGAACAAAATCTTGATGTTACCGTCATTGTCCTTGATAACGGAACATTAGGTATGGTACGGCAACAGCAGGAATTTCTGTTCAACAAAAATTATTCCGCTTCTATTTACCGGAAAAATCCCGATCTGACACTTATTGCCACCGGATTTGGCATTGCAGCCTCTGACATAGAACAGGATTCCCGTTGGGCAGAAACCGCATTTCCCCGGGAACCGGGAGCCGGCCCCCGATTTATCCGCGTCCCCATAGCCATGGAAGAAAACGTGTATCCGTTCGTACCTGCAGGCAAACCGAATATTGAAGCAATCACTGGATCAATGTAATGGTCCCAGTATGTTGCTGGAAACTCCGGGAAAGTACCGGCAGAAACAAAATACCAGCCCGGCAACTTTGCACCGGTAATCTTCCGCTGCCGGTTCCGACAGAAAGATATTTTGAACATAAAAAAGCCGGCAACACTACAAATTGCCGGCCTGTTTTATACGTTATCTTGTAAACAAAGAATTTATTTCTGGGGGAACTTTGCTGAAAATTCCTGAAGAATAACAGGAGTTGCCGGCCGGGCATCAATATCCACAAGTAAATTCTTTTCCCGGTAGTAATCAATCAGCGGAGCCGTCTGTTCCCGGTATACTTCCAACCGGTGACGGATTGCGTCTATTTTATCATCATCACGGGTATACAGTTCGCTTCCACAGGAATCACAAAAACCTTCCTTTGCAGGAGGCATAAATGAAACATGGTAATTCTGCCCGCATCCCCGGCAGACACGGCGGCCGGACAACCGTTCAACAACCCCTTCATCAGCAATGTCAAAATTCACCACTGCATCTACAGGAACAATACCGGCAAGAGCTTCTGCCTGGGGAATCGTCCGGGGGAATCCGTCAAGAATAAATCCACGGCAGGCATCATCTTTTGCCAACCGTTCCCGAACAAGCTCAATAGTAATATCATCGCTGACAAGTGAACCTGCATCAATAATCGCCTGAACCTTTTTACCCAGCGGTGTCTGAGCTTTAATTGCTGCCCGGAAAATCTCACCGGTTGAAATATGCGGAATATTGTATAATTCTGCAACTTTTGCAGCTAATGTCCCTTTCCCTGCACCCGGGGGACCTAAAAAAATAAATTTCATAGCGGACTCCATTTTTTTTCTAAAAGGATAACTTTCCTCACAAATTTATGACAGAAAGATGACTCATTATGTTACACTATTTTTCCGGTTGTGTACAGTTCACGGATTATCTGAAACTTCCGGCTGGACAGATTTAAACCACCGGACAGAATAACCGGGTTGAATCAGAAAAGCTGCTTCTATATACTAGCCGTATGTACGAAATCAGAGTTGAAGCGGATTTTGCCGCAGCCCATTTTTTAAAAGATTATCATGGTAAATGCGAAGCCCTTCACGGGCATAATTATAAAGTATATGCCCATGTTTCCGGCACCTGCTTGGATAACGGGGGGATGCTGCTGGATTTCGGTATCCTGAAACAATCCCTGAGGCAAATCTGCAACAGGCTTGACCACACAAATCTGAATGAATTAACATCAGAAGACGGCACCTTTGTATTTAATCAAAATCCCAGCGCAGAACAAATTGCCCGGTGGATATTTGAGCAATTGGAACAGATGCTGCATACCGCCGGGGTTTTGAAAAACGGAACGGATTTATGCGCTGTAGATGTCTTTGAAACCCCGGGCAGCCGGGCGCGGTACCGCCCCGGCACATAACAGCAGCAAATCAGCGGACAGGGATTCCCCGGGCAGCGAGCGCATTTTTTATGCTGCTTACAGTATATTCTCCAGAATGAACCATGGATGCCACAAGAGCTGCATCCGCTTTACCATCACCCAGCACGGCGGCCAGGTGTTCCGGAGTACCGCCGCCACCGGAAGCAATTACCGGTACCGGGACGGCTTCGCTTATCATGCGGGTTAAAGTCAGCTCGTATCCGTTTTTTGTACCGTCAGCATCGATGGAATTCAAAACAATTTCACCGGAGCCCAGCTCCACTGCCCGCCGGGCCCATTCCAGTGCATCCAGTTCCGTGGCAGTCCTGCCCCCGTTAATATACACCCGGTACCCTGACGGCATGGCAGCATCTGCGGCGGCATCCATTCCCAATACAATACACTGGTTACCGAACACCCGGGCTCCCTGCCGGATAAGATCCGGATTCTTCACGGCTTGGGAATTCAGGCTCACTTTTTCTGCTCCGGCGGCAATAGTGGAACAAATATCATCCAGTGAACCAATACCGCCCCCGACACAAAAGGGAATAAAAACCTGGGATGCTACCTGTGAAATCAAATCAAGGATCGGTCCTCTACCCCGGGCTGATGCCATAATATCGTAAAATACCAGCTCGTCAACTCCCTGCCGGTAGTATTCCGCAGCCATTTCCACCGGGTCACCGATGTCCACATTATCTTTAAACTTTATACCTTTTGTCGTGCGGCCGTCTTTTACATCAAGACAAATGACAATTCGCTTCTTCAGCACAGGACTCCTCCTTCCGGCTTCCGCACCAGTTCCGAAAAGTTTTTAAGCAAACGCAGTCCCGGAACCCCGGATTTTTCAGGATGAAACTGAACCGCATACACATTGCCGGACTGCACCGCGGCAGGAACCGGAATACCGTACTCTGCAACAGCAACCACAACGGCAGTATCCGCCGGCTGGATTACGTATGAATGAACAAAATAAAATGAAGTATGCTCCGGAATATCTTTAAACAACGGACATCCTGAAAATACGCCATCAGTATTTCCGGTACAGCCACTGCCATCAACCGCTGGCGGAATATAGTCCAAATCATTCCAGCCCATATGAGGTACTTTCAACGGGAATTCAGGTTGCAGGGAATGAAAATGACGGATTTGCCCCGGCAACAGTCCCAGGCAAACCGTATCCCCTTCTTCTGAATAATCAAAAATAATCTGGGAGCCAAGACAGATTCCCAGAACCGGTGTTCCGGCAGCAACGTGATCTTTTAAAAACACATCAAATCCAGATGTTTTCAGCTGTTTCATTGCATAGGCCGCATCCCCGACTCCGGGAAAAATCAGCCGGTCACAGCTATTTAATTCAACCGGTTGCTTTGCAGTAATATATTCCGCTCCCAACGCATCAAGTGCCCGTTCAACACTGGAAATATTTCCTGCATTATAATCAATGATTCCAATCATATTGTTATTTTACTGAAAACAGCGTACCGTGAACAGTATAAACAAGAACATCGCTCTATTTCTAGCAGAGGTATTCTATTAAATTTACTCTCACTTTAGTCTTGCAATATCATTCAAATATGCTATACTATACAGACTGTGGAAAAAATAAACAAAGATTCGCAACAAATTGAGTATACTCCTGTTGATATAGAAGAATTCTATGACTCTGCGGAAACCAAGGATAATGAGTTTTCCACCGATATTGTTGTATTTACGGAACAGGAAAGTAAGCTTGTATCAAAACTGTTAGACCGGCTCAAACAGATTTCTCCAGAAACATGGGAAGGTATTACAGACAGAATTGCGGATATGAAACGCCTCGCAGCAAATATTGCCCACTTTCCGTCCCTTTTGCAACGACAGATTATTATGGGAGAAACCCGTACCCAGTACACCCTGATAGAAGCACTTCTGGTACACCGGGACGGCGACAAAATGCTTCATCTGCCATCAAAAGCAACGCTGGGTAAAGGATTCCTGGTAGTAAAATACCATACATTTTCTTCTATGATGAGGCTGGCAGAAAGTGCCGGCATGGACAAAGAAGACATTCATGCATTTCAGTCGGCAACAAGTGTTATTATGTTTACCCTGATGGTAGAAGATGTCTATCTTAATCTGATAGATGACACGACAATTCCGCTGGACATCCGGCGGCAGATTGCCTTTGCATTAATCATCCTGTGGGAACACCGGAACGACCAGAATGTATCAGATGCGGCCCCGGTTTTGCAGGCTGTTTGGGAAGCACGGCGAAATCTTGCTCCGGCTTTTGGTACCATGGTGGGAACAAGTGAACTGTTGCTTATCTCTATTCAAATGGATAAAGACTGGAACGCATTTCTAAAAGCCCGGCTGGGAGATTCCGACGTGTCCCAGGCAATGGAAGAATTTTTGTTCGGACTGTCATATGAACAGATTCAGACATTAAAGACAACGCTCCGGGAACGGGGTATTGCAGCCATCGGGCGGGATGAAATTTCATCGTTTCTGGGACAGGAAATTAAAACAGATGTAACTTCCGATTTACGCGATTTTTATATGTTATACACCGTCCGCCGGGATAATGCCCGGGTACGCAAACGGTTAAACATTCCGGGTCCTCACAATACACTGGAAGACCATTATATGCGTTTTATTTTGGAAGAGTACAAGGAGAAACAGCACAATGACATCTACGCAAAATAAAAAGCGTCCGTTCCGCTTTGGGGACAAGCTCCGCACTGTGCGGGAACGGAAAGGCTATACCCTGAAAATTGTTGCCCAAAAAGCGGGAGTCAGTGAAAGTCTGGTTTCCCAGATTGAACGGAATAAAGTATCCCCTGCCATCGACACCCTGTTGACACTGGCGGATGTATTGGACATCAATCTGGAATTTCTGTTTGAAGAATACCGCCGGGAACGCCCGGTTCAGGTTATCCGTTCCCAGGAGAGGCGGACTGTTGAAGAAGATGAAGTCCTGTATGAAGAACTGGCAAAACCAACAGAAAGTGACGGAAAACACGCATTGGAATCATATCTGGTCAGCATCCCCGCCGGAGGTAAAACCCACCGGGGTTCATACGGACACATGGGCCGGGAACTGGGATTCATTATTGAAGGCGAGGCCCAACTGTTGTATGAGTCAAAGGCATATGAACTTCAGGCTGGTGACAGTGTTTCCTTTTCTGCCTCGTCGCCCCATACACTGGTAAACACCGGAGACAAACCCCTGAAAGCCTTATGGGTTGTCACACCGCCCCAGCGGTTTGTATAACTCTGTCCCGTATCGGCTCCGGTATCCGCTTTACTGTCTGGACATACCCCGTAAAAGTATTTCTATAATACAAAGAATGTTTTGATTAAAAGTACTTTTTTTCTGTTCGGCGGTTACCGTGGTGTTTCCGCCGGGGCAGGAACCTGTTATAAACTGTTAAAATGCTTTGAGAAAAAACGCTTCCGGTATTCCGCCGGTGTATAACCTGTTTCTTCCTTAAATACTTTTATGAAATGGCTTTGTGAAGAAAAAGACAGGGCAAGGGCTATGTCCAGCGGAGTCATTTCACTGTACAGCAACATATTCGAAGCCGCTTTCACTTTCGCCTTTTTTATGTAGCTGCCTATTGTCTGGCGGGTCTCTTTTTTGAAAAGCCTGCACAGATAAGTTTTGTTCACTGCCACACAGGCGGCTAAATCACCGGAAGAAATCTTATCGTGTAAATGTTTCTCAATATAATTGACCGCCATAGTCACCGGCTTTGAATAAGCGTTCTCCCGGTATAAGGTCTTCATCCTCTTTGTGTAATCAAAAACCAGTGTTTTATGCAGATCGCTTATTTCATCTTCGGTTTGAAGCTTGTCCATCTGCTTGATATAAATGTCGCTCAATGTATACGCACTCTCCATGGGCATTCCGCTCTCGATGCAGAACCTTGTTATCATGGCTATCGTGATTATCAGGTGGTATTTCAAATTTCTGACCGGGTTTTCGGAAAGAATGCCCAGATTGCTGTCTTTGAGCGGCAGCATTATTGCCTTGACGGTTTCCTCATCGCCGCTTTTCACCGCATCGTAAAAAGCGAGCTCCCTGTCGTAGGGCAAATGGGTGATGCCGTTTTCCCGGTTGCGGAATATGTCTTTGGATAACTTTTTGTCAGTCGTCTGTTTTTCTGCCGGCATGAACGCTCCCCCATTCTGTGGAATATTATAACATCTATCCGGCGTTCGTGTGATTTTTTTTTCGAGGAACAAACGGTTTTCTTCATTTTGGAATTCAAATTGCAACCATAAAAAGCATTTCAGGAAAATCCCGTACAAAAAAAGATAATATCGTGATATATGGCTGCCTGGAGCGGTGTTAGTCTTTTTTTAAAGACAAAATGTCTAATATTTTTTAAGGTGGTGCAACATGAAAAGAGTATTCTTTGCGCTTGTGTATGCCGTTTTAACGGCGGTTTTGTTCTCTTCCTGTGATACAACAGGGGGAGGTGGATCGTTGACAGAGGCAAATGCGTTGCCGGTTTCAGACGAGTGTATTGACGGTACCTTTAAGCTGGAAGGAATTCCTGCTAAAACTGAAACCAGTGGAGATGCATTGCAATTGGTCGGACAGGTCGCCAGCAATTTGCAGGTGTCCTGCGGAGATACGGTGGAATTTTCATTTGTTATTTCCGGGGCAGACAATTTTAAGCAGATGGGATTTCAGTCTGATTTAGACAATTATACCTGGCATCAAGCAGAGTGGCAGGAAGAAGGATTTCCTGAAGGGACGGAGTATTCTTGCAGGATTGAAAATGTGGCCCGGAATTTTGACTCGGTAAATTGGCAGGTTGTTTTTCAGTTTCCTATTGAAGAGGATAAATATGAAAGCGTTGAGCTTTCAGAAATAAACATAATTGTGGTTAAACCATAATCACGGGTGGATTGTCCGGCGCATTTTTATGTGCCGGAATTTTATAAAAAAGGTGGATTATTATTATGAATAAAAATTTTTACATGATTATTGCTGCAATATCTGTTTTGACGGTCGCTGCGTGCACGACAACAACCGGCAGTGCGGAAAGAATTGATTCCTCCGGTGAACCGTCCGGAGTGTCTGTCACAATGGGCAATGACCTTAACCTTGACGGTTATTCCCTTGTCTGGGAGGACAACTTTGACGGTTCAAGCTTGAACAGGAATGATTGGAATGTGGAGCTTCATGAACCAGGCTGGGTGAATGAAGAGCTTCAGGAATATGTTGATTCTGAAAAAAATATTTTTATTGAAAACGGGAATCTTGTTATCCGGCCGGTTAAAAGTTCCGGGATGAATGGCAAAAGTTATTACACATCAGGACGGATAAGTACCCAAAACAAAAAGGATTTTACCTACGGTGTTTTTGAAGCCCGCTTGAAAGTTCCCGAGGGAAAAGGTTTCCTTCCTGCATTCTGGCTCATGGCTACGGATGAAAACATTTACGGACAATGGCCCAGATGCGGGGAAATAGACATAATGGAAGTTCACGGAAGCGACACAAAGACAACATATGCAACCATTCATTACGGTAATCCTCACAGGCAAAGCCAGGCAACAAAGACCTTGGATAACGGTACATTTGCGGACGGCTTCCATACTTATGCAGTAAAATGGGAGCCGGGCGAAATAAGTTGGTACGTGGACGGATTTTTAATTCACAGTGAAAATGAATGGTATTCCATCACTGAAGGACAGGGGGAAATTACTTATCCGGCTCCATTCGACCAGCCTTTTTACATAATCCTGAATCTTGCTGTCGGCGGAAGTTGGGTAGGTTACCCTGACAGAACCACTGACTTTAAGAATGCCCGCTATGAAGTTGATTATGTAAAGGTTTGGCAAAAAGAAAACTATGATGAAAACGTAACAAAGCCTGAAAAGGAAGTTGTTCTGCGTGCTCCAGATGAAAACGGAAACTTCATCGTCAATGGTGATTTTTCCACGGAAGAAAATCTTTCCGACAATGAAGGCTGGATTTTTTTAACAACAAACGGCGGAGATGCGAAGGCCTCTGTTTCCGGCGGTAAGCTTGACGTTACGGTGAAGAAGTCGGGTAATGTGGATTACAGTGTGCAACTTGTCCAGCCTGGCGTACCAATTCAAAAAGGCGGTGTTTACGAAGTATCCTTTGATGCATGGTCTACAGGCAAAAGGACAATGCTCGTGGGTGTTTCCGCCCCTGATTTGAATTATATACG
This sequence comes from uncultured Treponema sp., assembly GCA_944389965.1. Taxonomy (GTDB): domain Bacteria; phylum Spirochaetota; class Spirochaetia; order Treponematales; family Treponemataceae; genus Treponema_F. The sequence continues at coordinate 4,054 of CALXOI010000019.1, read as the reverse complement.
GTACATGCCGGATACGAAAGTGGAGCTTACGACAAAAAGGAAAACCTACCGGTATGAATTCACAATGGATATGGAAACAGATGGAAACGGACGGCTTGAATTCAACATGGGTAATACCCCTTCCACGGATGATATTTTCATTTCTTCCGTATCTGTAAAACTTTTGGAATTAAAAAATTCCACGGACAATGAAAAATCCAAACAGGTGCTTGCAGACGGCAATTATATTTACAACGGGAAATTCCAGGAAGGTAACGGACGGCTTGGTTTTTGGGAAATAGAGAACAATGGGGCGGCAATCATTTCTGTAACAGACTTCGCAGACGGCAGAAGACTTTCGATTGACGGCATGAAGATAAACCCGGCAAATGCGCTTGTGCTCCGGCAAAGCGGACTTGCACTTGCGGAAGGCGCCTATGTGTTTACTGCGGATATCGAAGGCAAAGCCGGTGACACGATTATGGTGAAAGCCGGTGGCACAAGTTTTCCGGTTGTTCTTGAGAAAGGACGGAAAAATTACAGCATCAAATTTTCTATTGACGACCCGGGCGACAAGAATGTGTCTTTGACCTTTTCATCTCCCGGTGTTTACCTCATCGATAATGTAGCGTTGACGGAAGATAGCTTGATCAGGAACGGCAGTTTCAACGCCGGATTCTCCGGTTTTGAACCTTACGCATATGCGCCGGATAATGTGAGCTGGGTTGTGGACAGCCTGTCAGAGGACAATGCAGCTGATTTCACTATTATAGACACCGGCAACCAGGCATGGCACATTCAGTTGAAGCAGAACGGAATCCACCTTGAAAAAGGTCAGCGCTACCGGCTTTCCTTCGATGCGAAGTCCAGCGTTGACAGAAAAATCATGTTCGCAATACAACGTGACGGCAGCAAGCATAATGATGACTGGACACCGTACTCCGGAGAGAAAATCGTGGCACTGACAGATAAGTATGAGACTTTCTCCCTTGATTTCACCATGAATCATGATACTGATGATCAAAGTGTTTTCAGTTTGTCCATGGGAGCTGTTGACGGTAAACGTATTTCAAAACAACATAGAATCTGTATCGATAATATTATTCTCGAAAAAACAGATTCCGGTTTACAATAAACATGGAGGAATTTTATGAGGGAATTCAAAGGCTTTAAGAAAGGCGTGAATCTCGGCGGATGGCTGTCGCAATGCGGCGAAGGAAATTACACAAAGGAGCGGTTTGATACGTTCATCACCGAAAAGGACATTGAAAAAATCGCCGGATGGGGAACCGACCATGTCAGGCTGCCGGTGGATTTTCATTTGTTCCAGAACGAAGACGGAAGCTTTATTGAAAGCGGATTCGGGTATATCGACCGATGTATCGAATGGTGCGGCAAGTACAATTTGAATACCGTCCTCGATTTACACAAAACAATCGGTTATATTTTTGACGACAAAAATTACTGCCGATTTTTTACCGATGAATCTCTGCAGGATAATTTCGTCAGGGTGTGGGAAGAATTCACACGGCGTTACGGGAAATATTCCGATAAGGTTGCCTTTGAGCTTCTCAATGAAATCACGGCGGAGGAAACCGCGCAAACCTGGAACCGGATTGCGGAAAGAACGGTGAAAGCAATCCGCAGGATAAATACGGATGTAAGAATAATTATAGGCGGAATTTACAACAGCAGTATTTACGGTCTGCAACTTCTTGATAAACCGTATGATGAAAATATTGTTTTCACTTTTCATTCCTACAGCCCGATGATTTTTACCCACCAGTCTGCGTATTGGGTTGAAAATATGCCCGGGGACTTGTCGGTTGCGTATCCTGAAAATCTTCAGGTGTTACGAAAAAAATCGCAGGAAGTTTTCGGCAACTCCTATGATGGGGAGTTCGGTTCTGGTAACAAGACCATCGACAGTTCGTTTTTTGACCGCTTGTTTGCGGAGGCAGTGGCTGTCAGCGAAAAGTACAACGTTCCCCTTTACTGCGGGGAATACGGCGTAATTGACAGGGCTGACCCTGAATGTACTTTACGGTGGTTTGAAGACATTCACGCCGCCTTTGAAAAGTATGACATCGCCCGGGCTGTATGGACGTACAAGGAAAAAGATTTCGGCATAAGCGGAAAGCACTACAATTCTATTGCGGAACGGCTTGTGAAATTATTGTAATCCTCCGGCATTAAAACACATCCTGCTCCGGCTGCGGTTCAACGCAGCCGGATTTTTTTGCCCTGCTTTGTCCGGTATCAGCTGCTCTTGTCTGAAAGGACATTTTCCCATCCGGGTGTGCGTTTTGTCCGGTATGCCGGGAAATCAGCCCCGTATCTATGCAGAATATCCGGTAAATAATACCAGAATCACATACTTTCGTAATGACAACAAATACCGGTTCGATATATGATACCATATACGGAATTCCGTATAAAGGATTTACCAATGCACCCTCTTAGCCTACTCATAAAACCGGTTTCTTCCCAATGCAATATGCAATGCGGTTATTGTTTTTACCGGAATGTCAGCAGCAGCCGCCAGACAACACTGAACAAACCGATGTCTGATATGGTAATGGAACAACTGGTGGACAAAGCCTGCAGTTTTGCTTCCAGCAGCTGTACATTTGCCTTTCAAGGGGGTGAACCGACACTGGCAGGATTGCCATATTTTGAAAAATTCGTTGACCGGGTGCGGAAGCACTGTCCGACAGAATTGAAAACTCAATTTGTACTGCAAACAAATGCTCTGAATCTGTCTGATGATATGTTGCGTTTTTTTAAAGATAACGGATTTCTTCTGGGAATTTCACTGGATGGTCCAGCAGAACTTCATAACATGATCCGCCGGGACAACAGCGGCAGAGGAACTTTTGTACCGGTTATGGAAACAATTACCCGAATCCAGGAAGCAGGAATAGAATTCAATATTCTGTCGGTAGTGACAAACAGAAGTGTCCGGTTTGTAAAGGAAATTTACACTTTTTTCAAAAATCATGGATTCCGGTTCATTCAGTTTATCCCCTGCCTGCCGCCATTACCGGAATCCCGGATGCAGGGCGTCCAGACCTTTCCCCTCTCTGCCGAATCATACGGAACGTTTCTGATAGATTTGTTCAATCTATGGTACACCGATTTAATGGCCGGTCAATACACATCCATACGGCAGTTTGACAACTACCTATTGATGTTGCTGCGGCAGCCGCCGGAAGCCTGTGATATGGGCGGCAGGTGTTCCGTCCAGTATGTAATAGAATCAGATGGAAATATATATCCCTGTGATTTTTTTGCATTGGACAAATATTTACTAGGCAATATAACAGCCCTTTCCTTTGAAGAAATTGACCGGCAACGGGAAAAACTCCGGTTTATCGACGAATCAGTGGAACTCGGAGCCCAGTGTAAAGCTTGTCATTACCTTCCTTTGTGCAGGGGCGGCTGCAAACGGCACCGGCTGATGGCATCAGGCAGCATGGAAGATTTGACACACAATTATTTCTGTAAAGCCTTTACTGCTTTTTTTGAAGTATGCGGAAGCAGGTTGGTTCATGCCGCGGAATTAATGAAACACCAGACCCAACAATAAACACCAGTGTCTTAACAGCAAGACATTAATTATTCCGGAAATAATGCTTGCATTTAGCGGAAAAGCGATATAAAATAATTGTGTACGTTAACATAATATTCCATAGAAGGAAAGCTGGTATGACGATTACAGAAATTGCTGCCAGAGCAGGTGTTTCAATCGGAACGGTGGATCGGGTCATTCATAACCGGGGTCACGTAGCAGATTCAACAAGAAAAGCTGTCCAGGCAATCATTGATGAATACCACTATACCCCCAACCAGTTTGCCCGGCAGCTCAAGAGAAACACACCTTTTACAATCGGCGTACTGCTTCCTCCATTGGATACCGGGTACGGGTACTGGCATATTCTGTATACAGGTATGCAGGAAGCAGTAGAGAGCCTGAATCCGTTTAACATTCAGCTTGCATACAAACCATTTGACAGGACGAAACCTGGCTCTCTGTATCAGGCAGGAAAAGATTTATTGAATCAGCATTCCGTTG
>CALXOI010000018.1 GCA_944389965.1 uncultured Treponema sp. | reverse complement strand
CTTAATAGCAAAAGGTAGTGTTTGAAAGATTTTGTAATACTCATGGTAAAATAGTCCTTTTAAGGACTAAAATAGTATGATTTCGTATTATTGTCAAGGAGGGTTTGCATTGGTGAATTTTTTTTGAGGAAATCCTGTACAGAAAATGTTGTGCAGGAAATTTGACACAGGAAATCTGACTGGAGGGAAAAAACAACAGCCGTTACGGTGTGCAACGGCTGTTTGTTGTTTTTTAGAAGTGAAACTTTAAAGAAAGATTACTTTTTGGAGGATGAATCAAAGAGGTCATCCAATGGTGACGAGGTGTCCGCAACATATCTTGCCCCGGGGGTGTCGCTGTCAACAACCCTTCCGTTTTTAACATAATGTCCGGAAATTCCGCTTTTGGGAAGAACCCATAGAACTACAAAGGCTCCGGCCACAAAAATCAGAATCTGGAAGAAGATTGCTACGAAAAGTTTTATAAGTGCCAAAATCAAAAATCCCAGGGCAAATAATGTTCCAATCCAGTAGAAAGTGAGGTATATTCCCAAAAAAAGTCCTCTCAGTTTGAGTTTTATTCCGTAATATATTACTGATGGTATTGGAAGAATAATCAAAAGCAATTTGAACATAAGTTTTATTGCGGATTCAAATTGTGCAATGGTGGCTTCTTCCCCTTCGGCTACTCCAAAAAACTCGGAAGGAAGATTAAAGCACAGTATAATAAAGGCGATGAAAGCCAGAATAGGCAGGACTATGGAAGGCCAAAGTTTGAATTTACTTCCTTCTGATGATGCGTCGTCCTTTGCCGGAAGATACAGGAACACAATTGACATAATCTGGGCATAGATAGCTAAAATCAGGGGAATACTGTTCAGTGCAGCCCTTCCGGTAGAGTAGAATTCCACATCACAAAACCAGATGGAAAGAGGTCCTAATCTTATGAGATAGTATCCCTCCAGAATTATGGCGGTTGTTACCGTAATAACCGTATATAATAATTTGAATATTTTGATTCCTTTTTTCATGGAACGGAAAAAAATAAAATTCAAAACAAGGGACGATACAAGCAGGACAAAAATTGCCAGAAGGAAAAAGGGTGACATAAGCATTTCACCTTCCGGAGAACGGAGATCCAGCTCATTGTAAATCTTTTCTGTTCCTGTTTCCTTGTCATCAATCTGGAACATATTGGGGCTCATGTTATAGTCTTTCAAGACATCTTTTGTTCCCTCCGGGTTCTTATCCGAGAATTTCAGGTTCCAGGCGTAGATATACTTTGTCTGTCCTTCATAAATAATCTCTGCATTGTACCGGAGATAATTGGGCAGTTCGTCCACATCATTCTTTATGATTCTTTTTAATGTGACTTCGGTACCGTTGGGAATTTCAATATATTCGTCCTTATAGCTGATGTCAGACCGCTCTTTGTAAGTATTTGCAACAAGCTCGTCATAGGCTTTGGCATATTTGTTTACAAAGCTGTCAATTTCGTAAATCTGGGCGGAAAGCCCGGAAATACAAACAATCGAACACGCACACAGTGCAATGAGAAAAAAAAGTTTTTTCATGATTTACTCCTCTGTATGGGTAAGACAAGAAGTATCGGAAAATTTTGTAGAGCAATATGAATTACCGCATTTATTGTATGATAAATGCGGTTTGTATATTTGTCAAATTTTTGTGTCTTTGCCGGTAAAATATGCGGAAGTATAGTATTGGATAAAATATACCGGATACATCTGCAATCTGGTGTTGAAAATGATACCACCCGGTAGTGGCTACCACAGACTGTTGTGGCAGAATTACCGGTTTACGTTACAGCATCGGGGGTGTTACAGCATATATCCGGCAACAGATTTGTTACCGGTGAAAAAGTCCGCGGTACAACCGGCTGTATCCGTGCAGTGTATCCGGTGCTGTTCCCGGAACAAGTGTAAATGAACGTTTACTGCTGGGCTATTCCCCGCATTTCCTCCAGTGAGCGGTAGCCTTTCCGCTTCATAAATGCTGTCAGACCGTCAATGATGTGTATCATACAGTCCGGGGCGGTAAACGTTGCGGTTCCAACCTGAACGGCTGCGGCTCCTGCCATAATGAATTCCGCTGCATCCTGCCAGGTTCGGATTCCCCCCAGCCCGATTACCGGAATGCGCCGGGACTCCGGCAACCGGTTCATGTGGCGGACAACATCGTATACCATCCGCAGCGCCAGCGGTTTAACCGCCGGCCCGGAAAGTCCTGCGGTTATGTTTGCAAATACGGGTTTTCCCCGTTCCACATCCACCGCCAATGCCTGAACGGTGTTTATCAGGCTCAACGCATCGGCTCCGGCTTCCCGCACAGCTTCTGCAACAGCGATTATGTCCGGTGCATTCGGGGATAATTTTACTATCAGTGGTTTTGATGGTGCCGCAGCTTTTACCGCCCGGGTAACTGCTGCGGCTGCCTCCGGTTCCAGCCCGAACGCCATGCCGCCCGCTTTTACATTCGGGCAGGAAATGTTCAGCTCTATCATGGGGACACCGGTTCTTTCCAGCAGCCGGGCGCCTTCCGCATAGGAGTCAACCGTTGACCCGGAAAGATTGGCGATGGTTACGGGTTCCAGCGCCAGCATCCGGGGCAGCTCTGTGGCAATAAAGTGAGGGATACCGGGATTTTCCAGCCCGATGGAGTTAATGATGCCGCCTGCGGTCTCCTGCAACCGTATTCCCGGATTACCGCTTCTTGGTTCCAGCGTCAGCCCCTTTGAACAGATTCCACCCAGCCGGTTGACATCAAACAGGGAAGCGTATTCCGTTCCGTACCCGAAAGTTCCCGACGCTGCAATCACCGGGTTTGCGAATGTGATACCGGCTATGGTGACGGATAAATCCGGCTCTGCTGCCGGGTATTCCGGGGGCTGCCGGGAAACATCTTTTGCGGCGGTTGTTTGTTTGACGGCTGTGTTTTTTGTACCGGTACCGGTTTTTATGCCGGCTTCTGCCGGTGAGGGAAATTTCAGTATTTCTCCGGGAAATACCGGCCCTTCTTTGCAGCACCGTTTGTTTCCTTCAGTTGTCGGTACGGTGCATCCCAGACAGGCGCCCATTCCGCATGCCATGCGTGTTTCCATGCTGAGAAAACAGGGAATGCCGGCTTCCCCGCAGATATGCTGCACGTAGGCAAGCATTGGTTCCGGTCCGCAGGCGTACACTACGCTGTACTTTTTGTCCGCCAGTACCGGTACGGAAAGAACATCCGGCAGCATTCCTTTTATTCCCCGGGAACCGTCATCGGTAGTGACGGTCAGATTTGCCGGTTGCAGGAAATCAAGCCCGTAACTGCCGGTTCTAAAGCAGGCAAAGAAATCATAGCTGCGGGGCGGTAATGTTTCTGCAAACCCGGCGACGGGGGCAATACCGATGCCGCCGCCGATAATACAGCTTACCGTATCAGGTTGCGGTGCCGGGAACGAATTGCCCAGCGGACCAATGAGGGATACGGTATCCCCCGGGCGGGAACTGCACAATTCAATGGTTCCGTTTCCTTTTTGCAAAATCAGGAATGTTACGGACACTGTTGTGCCGGTTGTTTGGGTGCGGTACACACTGATGGGACGGCTCAGCAGGACTTGTGACGGTTCTGCCCGGAGCATAAAAAATTGTCCCGGACGGATTGCCTGTTCTGTAAACGGAACATCAGGGGTAAAACTGATTGTCAGGCTGTATATGCCGGGCTGTATCTGCGTACAGTCTGTGACTTGGGCTGATGTATAGATATGCAGGGAATCATTACAGTTCACCGGATGCCTCTCTGTTGTCAGGTTATGAACGGAGTAGTGCGGCTGCGTTCAGCAGGTCTGTTTTTGCTGCAGCGGCAGCCCTCCCGGCAGCATCTGCAATATCTGCCAGAGACAGTGTTCCGGCTGCGGCTTTGTCTGCCAGCAGCGGGTCTTTTTTCCATGCGGTTAAAATTCCCCGGGATGAGTTGACGGTTCCGCCGGCTTTGTCCAGCAGTGTCGCTGCAATCCGGGCGGCTCCCCCTTGGGCTCCGTATCCGGGAATAAGAAAAAACAGTCCGGGGTATGCGTCCCGGAGGGAACGGGCGTCAGATTCTTCAGTACAGCCGACAACTGCACCAACCGGTGAGCAGCCGGCATCCGGATACAACGGTTTGAATTCCGCCGCAATCCGGTTCAATTCCCCGCCGACCCGGTCAAGAACAACAGCTGGCGTTCCGTCAGCTGTATTTAAAGGAAGTTTTTCTATGTCAGTCATACCTGGATTTGATGTTCTGAGCAGGACAAACATTCCTTTGCCGCCGTGTTCCGGCAGAGCAAAGTCAGTGAACGGTTTTAATGTGTCAAAGCCCATATACGGATTCAGGGTGATAATGTCCGCTTCAAAATCACCGGTAAAGTGTGCCCGAGCGTATGCTTTTGCGGTGTCGGCAATGTCTCCCCGTTTTACGTCGGCAATAACCGGGAGTCCTGCGGCCCGTACCGCCTGCAGCGTGGCAGCATATACCGCAAGACCGGCTGTTCCCATGGCTTCGTAATATGCAATCTGAACTTTACAGCAGGCTGCAAGACCATTGCTGCCGGTACCGGGTTTAATCCGGTCGATAATCGCTTTATTGTATGCAAGTACCGCCTGTGCCGGTGTTTCATATTGGGCGGTTACGGAATCCGGCAGGTAAGCCGGATCTGTATCAAGTCCCACACAAAGGGGACCGTATTTTGCGCCGGATTCCTGGAGGCGCTGCATGGCATGTGTATTCATATTGTCAGTATACCGGAAAAAGGCGGGTGTGGAAAGTCCGGGCTGCTTCTCTGGTTGTTGCTGCGGCACCGGTAACAGTCAGGGAATCCGGTGTAACCTTGCAGTGCAGGAATAATACGGCAACCCCGGAATGTTCTGCTGCATCCAGTGCTCCGGCAAAATCCGGGTCGGTGATACGGTTCGGTTTTACTTCCTGCACATTTTCCATCTGAATGACAAATGCGACGGCACAGTGCCATCCTTCTGATGCGGCCTGCGCCAGTTCTTTCAGGTGTTTTGTTCCCCGGACGGTCGGTGCGTCGGGGAAAAATCCGGTTCCCCCGGATTCCAGTGTACAGCCTTTGACTTCAACCAGATATTTTTCTGCCTGTTGTTCCAGATAAAAATCAAACCGTGAGGAACGGAACCGGAACTCCGGTTGTATCCGGGTAAACGGAAGCCGGTGCAGCCATTCTGATGCTGCCCGGTTGGGGGCTTGGCTATCTATGTTGACCAGGCCGAGACCGGGTTTTTCCACGGCGATTAAATCCCATGAAGTTTTTCTGCCTGAAGTTATTCCGGCCGGTTCAAGATATACGGTGGCACCGGGAACCAGCAGCTCCCGGCAACGGCCGGTATTTTTGACGTGGACAGTTTCCTTTGCCCCGTTAATGAGGCACCGGGCAATAAACCGGTTCGGGCGTTCCAGAAAAATTCCCGGTACGACATGGCTATATGTCATGGGCTTCCAGATATTGCCGGACTTCCGTAAGTGACGCACAAACAGTTTCTGTCAAAGCGGTTATTTCCGGTACCGGCGGCAATAAATCCGGCACCATAATCGGCCGCATCCCTGCCGCTGCTGCGGATTTAATGCCGTTGTAGGAATCTTCTATTGCAAACACATTGCCCGGTGCAACACCCAGTTCACGGCATGCTTTCAAATAAATATCCGGTGCCGGCTTACTGTGTGCGACACTGTCACCGGATACAATGACGCTAAAGTAAGGGCGGAAACCTACAGCGGACAGCATCCGTTCTATGCTGTTGCGCCGGGAAGATGATGCCAGCGCTGTCGGTATACCGCCGGCTGCAAGGTATTCCAGCAACTCTGCTGCCCCTGTTTTTACCGGTATCCGGCCGGTGCGGTACAGCTCATGGAACAAACCGGATACTTCCTGTTTGTATGTATCGTACGGAAAATCTTTGCCGAAATGTTCCAGCATAATGGTGCGGGTGAGCTCTGCATTTACACCGATGCAGTCAAAGCAGGCGGTACGTACATCCGGCAGCCCGTGCTTATCTGCGACAATCTGCCAGCAGTCAAGGATTGCCTGTTCCGAGTCAAACAGAACGCCGTCCATATCAAACACAACTGCTTCAATCTGTGTCATAACTGCCCCTGCTGTGTTCAGTACCGGTAACTGCCAAAATCCAAAGACAGGAACGGCATGACATTGCTGCCGGTTGTACCTGCCCCGAACCGGAACATCAGGCTGAAGATTCTGCTGATTCTGATACCGGTTCCGATAGAAGCATTCCATTGGATACCTTCCACGGAAAAATCCGTATACGTCATGGCGGTTTCGCCGATTGAACCGGTTACAGAAAAAAACATCTGCCCGCCCATAATGGTCAGGTTTTCCCAAGGCTGGAACTGCAGTACAATCTGTGCTGCCCCTTTATGGGTTCCATACTGTTGCCGGCCTGATATATTGGGGAAAAACATCCTGTCTCCCAAGGTGAATCCAAAGGTGGGAATCAACGAAGGCATTTTTGATAATTGCATTGAAATATCGGAACCGGCAGCCAGGTTGAAAATCAAACTGAATTTGTCGGAAATGGGTATTGCTGCAGAGAAATCCAACCGGCAGACATTGAATGCAACCGGAACGGATTTTGCCATAAGCGGGAATACACCGGTGTTGTCAAACTTGACGTAAAAACCACGGGTGGGAAAAGACGGATAATCAAATGTGTCAAAAGTATACCCGATGTTCAGCGGGGCAGCGATAAACGCATCTGCATCTGGATACCGGACACGCTGTTGTTCAAGCCCAAAATCCCCGGCTTCATCGGAATCAATCCAGTAAACACCGCCGCCCACCTGCAACCGGTGAAGTGAATTGAACCTGATACCCAGCAGCAATTCTGTGGATGCATGGGTAAGGCGGATCCCCTCTATTTTTTGCTTTCTGAAACCTGAAGTAACAAATTCCTGTTCCATCTGCGCATTAGTAAAAAACTGGAAGTATGAATGGGGACCCAACGGCTGCATATACAATAGCGCTGCTCCAAAATCATTTACCATTGTTGTCTTTACCGACATAACAGAACCGGTGCCGGTTAATCCCCGGAACTGGATGTCCAGAGAAAGATTCAGTTTGCTGATGGAAGTATGCGACAGGGTGCCGGCAAAAGATGCTCCGGGAATGATGAGCCAGTTTTCATTCTGTATTGTGTGAAGCTGGAGTTCCAGCCGTGGCTGTACATACCGGGTGTCAGAACGCAGCACTGCAAGGGAATAGTTGCCGGTAGAGTAAACTTCTTTAACAAATGATTCAATACGGTCCGGCGTCAGCGGAAGGTTTTTTATTTTTTCAAATGCAGTCCGGATAAAATGTGTATCTGATTCCACTGCACCGTGTATTATCAACTGTTGCGGAATAATATCAGGCAGTGACTGGTAAATTCCGGGGTTTTCTTCTATGACAGGCCGTACCGGTGTAAAGGAAAAGACACTGTTTTCTGTCCGGGCGAGTTGATTTTCAGTATCGGTTTGTTCGAAATCATTTTGTAAAACAGGTTCTTCCAAAGAGACTTGTTCTGTCGGGGAATGTTGCAAACTGGCCGTTATCTGTTCCAGTATGGGTTGCAATGATTCCCGGATCTTACTTTTGTTCCGAACTGCCCGTTCATATATTTCCATAGCACGGGGATAGTCAAACATTGAATAATCAGTCACCGGCGGACGGATAACTACATCTGCCTGGTCATATTGTCCTGTATTACCGGCATAAGTGAAAATATTCAATACTTGGGTTGCTGTATTAACCGGAGTCGATTCAAAGTATTCCGGGTTGTCCACCAGGTTGTCTCCCAGCTCAACAGCTATAATGATGTCATAACCCATGTCTGCTGCCTGCTGGATAGGCATATTGTTGCGGACAAGCCCGTCTACGTATAGTTTATTATCTACCGGAAAAGGTTGAAAAACAGCCGGTATGCTGAAGCTGCTGCGGATTGCTTCTGCAAGGTCACCGCTGTCAATGACATTCAGTTCTCCTGTCAGCAGGTTTACCGCTACTGCCCGGAACGGAACCGGCAGGCTGTCAAAGTCAATGTACGACGGTATTTTTGCTGTCAGCGTTTTCATGAGTAAATATGCATTTTGCCCGGTAGAAAGTCCGCCTCCCATGTCCAGCTGAAAGTCCTTGCCAAGCCGGATTGCAACCGGACTGGAATACGTGCTACGGTTTCCTAAAAGGGATTCAAAGGGAGATACCGGTTCATCCAGAAACATCTGGGACCAGTTGACGTCGGACAGTTTATCCAGTAACTCTGCAGGGGTGTATCCGGCGCAATATAAACCGCCGATAATGGCTCCGGCACTGTTTCCCACAACCATATCAATGGGAATGCCCAGCTCTTCTATGACTTCCAGAACTGCTATGTGGGCAAATCCCCGGGCGCCGCCTCCGGAAAGAACCAGTGCAACGGACGGTCGGGCTTGTTCCCGTGAAGCCGGTTGTGCTGCTGCCGTGTATAATGCAATCAGTGCAAAAGCTGCAGAAATTATTTTTTTTACAGGTTTACTGACAATAAAAGGTACCATAACTCAAATATAGTAATATCAAAGATACCGGATTGTGTAAATTACCCGCTTTTATACCTACCGTGGACGGTATTTATCCGCGGCAGAATTTTACGGTATACAGAGGAATACGGATTATCTGTCCCGTGGGTGAAACCGTTTATCATGCACTTGCACTTGGGAAAATAGAATACTGCTTGTATATTGCAGGAAAAATACTGTCCGGAAAACGCATTTGTTTTCAGTTACTGCCCGCAGCAGGACAGTTTGCAATTGTATCGCGGCCGGTGTTTTCTTGCATAGTTTTTACTGGCGGTACTTTTTTGAAAAATTTTTGTTTAAAATTTTTTGCAATATTTGGATGCAAATATACGTGTTTGAATACAATTGAATATAACTGTAAAATATTCTCTCTTGCAAAATTGTCTGTATAGATGTATTCTGAACGTATAGAAATTTTCCATAAAATATGACAGGAGAAGTAAATGTCCAGAGAAAAACATTCAATGGATGGGAATCAGGCAGCAGCTCATGTAGCGTATGCATTTACAGAAGTTGCCGGTATTTACCCCATTACGCCGTCGTCCCCGATGGCGGATTTTGTTGACCAGTGGTCGGCAAATGGTCAGAAAAACATTTTCGGAACACAGACAAAAGTTGTGGAAATGCAGTCTGAAGCCGGTGCTGCGGGAACTGTTCACGGTTCTCTTGCTGCCGGAGCGTTGACAACAACGTTCACTGCATCCCAGGGGCTTCTTTTGATGATCCCGAACATGTACAAAATTGCCGGTGAACAATTGCCCGGTGTTTTTCATGTGTCAGCCCGTACCGTTGCCGCTCAGTCTCTGAACATTTTCGGTGACCACAGCGACGTATATGCCTGCCGTCAGACCGGTTTTGCGATGCTCGCTGAATCTAATCCCCAGGAAGTAATGAATCTTGCTCCTGTTGCGCATCTTGCTGCAATTGAAGGCCGGGTTCCGTTCCTGAACTTTTTTGACGGATTCCGTACATCTCACGAAATCCAGAAAATTGAAACCTGGGATTACGAAGATTTAAAAGAAATGTGTAATATGGATGCTGTAAAGGCATTCCGTGAACACGCATTGAACCCTGAACATCCGGCAATGCGCGGTTCCCATGAAAACGGTGACGTATTCTTCCAGCACCGGGAAGCATGCAATAGTGTTTATGATGCACTGCCGGAAGTTGTACGCAAGTACATGGCGAAAATCAATGTAAAACTTGGCACAAACTATGATTTGTTCAATTACTATGGTGCTCCTGATGCAGACCGGGTAATTGTTGCTATGGGTTCCCTGTGTGATGTAGCAGAAGAAGTTATCGATTATCTGAATACACACGGAGAAAAAACCGGTTTGATTAAAGTCCGGCTGTACCGTCCGTGGGTTTCCGAATCTTTCCTCAAACAGCTGCCGAAAACGGTAAAGAAAATTGCAGTTCTTGATCGGACAAAAGAACCCGGATCTTTGGGCGAACCGTTGTATCTGGATGTTGCCACAACATTGCGGGAAGCGGGAATGAACGATATTATCCTGACAGCCGGTCGGTACGGACTCGGTTCAAAGGATACCCCGCCGTCCAGTGTGTTTGCCGTATTCAAAGAGCTGGAAAAAGCAGATCCAAAAGCCCGCTTTACTATCGGTATTGTTGATGACGTGACTAATTTGAGCCTGCCGGAAGTAAAACCTGCACCTATTACTGCAGCGGCCGGTACCGTGGAATGTAAATTCTGGGGAATTGGTGGAGACGGAACTGTCGGCGCAAACAAGGACTCAACAAAAATTATCGGGGACCACACAGATAAATACATCCAGGCGTATTTCCAATACGATTCCAAAAAAACCGGTGGTATTACTATTTCCCACCTGCGGTTCGGCGATAAACCGATTAGAAGCCCGTATTATATCAATCAGGCTGACTTGGTTGCCTGCCATAACCAGTCCTACATTATTAAGGGCTACAAAATGGTTCAGGATGTTAAGAAAGGCGGTACATTCCTGATTAACTGCCAGTGGTCTGATGAAGAATTGTCAAAGCATCTGAATGCGGAAGCAAAAAAATACATTGCTGACAATAATATTAAGGTTTACACCGTTGATGCTGTTGACATTGCGGGAAAAATCGGGCTGGGAAAACGGACCAGTACCGTTCTACAGTCTGCATTCTTCAAATTGGCAAATGTTCTGCCCACAGAAGATGCAGTAAAATACATGAAAGAAAAGGTTGTGGCAAAGTTCTCCAAGAAAGGACAGGATATTGTCGACATGAACTGCAAAGCAATCGATGAAGGTTGCAATGCACTGCATGAAGTAAAAGTTCCTGCCGATTGGGCAAATCCTGCTCCTGATGCGGCTAAGCCGGCACTGAAAGGTGAAAAGAAAACTGTTGAAATGGTAGAAAAACTGATGAACCCCATCGCATTGATGGACGGTGACAGTCTGCCGGTTTCTGCTTTCAAGGATTGCGCTGACGGGCAGTTTGAACTGGGTGCGTCTGCATATGAAAAACGCGGAACAGCTGTCATGGTTCCCCGTTGGGACGGCAGCAAGTGTATCCAGTGTAATAGCTGTGCGTTTGTATGTTCCCATGCAACAATCCGTCCGTTCCTGCTGAATGATGCGGAAGTGAAGGCTGGTCCTGCCGGAATGCCGGTGGTGGATACAAAACCGAAACCTTCCCAGTACAAATTTATCATGAGCGTGACACCGCTGGATTGTATGGGCTGCGGGGAATGTATTACCGTATGTCCCACAAAAGCAATCGAAATGGTACCGCAGGAAAGTGAAATTGGCAAACAGCCGGTTTTCGATTATCTGGTTGCAAATGTCAGCAAGAAAACAGATGCCGGAATGAACGATTTGACTCCGAAAGGTTCCCAATTCAACCAGCCGTTGCTGGAGTTCTCCGGTTCCTGCGCAGGATGTGCGGAAACTTCATACGCCCGGTTGATTACACAGCTGTTCGGTGAACATATGTATATTTCCAATGCAACCGGTTGTTCTTCTATCTGGGGCGGCCCGGCAGCTACCTGTCCGTATACAATCAACAAGGACAGCAAAAAAGGTCCGGCTTGGGCAAATTCCTTGTTTGAAGACAACGCCGAGCATGGTCTGGGTATGTATCTGGGACAAAAATATATCCGTGACGGCTTGATTGCCCGGTTGGAAGAAATTGCTGCCGGTGATAAGGCATCCGCATCTTTGAAAGATGCAATTGCCCGGTTCCTTGAAACAAAAGATTCAACCCGGGACAATGTAGAGCCCTGCAACAAATTGATTGCAGAGTTGGAAGCCTGCGGTTGTGATGCGGCAAAAGAAATTCTTGAGAAGAAACAGTATCTGTCCAAAAAATCCGTCTGGATTATGGGTGGTGACGGTTGGGCTTATGACATTGGATTCGGCGGTCTGGATCATGTACTTGCATCCGGAGAGAATATCAATGTTATGGTATTCGATACAGAAATGTATTCAAATACCGGTGGGCAGGCGTCAAAAGCATCCAATATCGGTGAAGTATGCCAGTTTGCTGCTGCCGGTAAAGATATGGGTAAAAAGAGCCTTGCTGAAATCGCAATGAGTTACGGATATGTATATGTTGCCCAGATTGCGCTTGGTGCAAATCCTGCACAGGCAGTAAAAGCAATTGCGGAAGCGGAAGCATATAACGGACCGTCCCTGATTATTGGTTACGCTCCCTGTGAACTTCACGGTGTGAAAGGCGGCATGAATCACTGTCAGGATGAAATGAAAGCTGCGGTTAAATCCGGTTACTGGAACCTGTTTAGTTTCAACCCTGCTTTGAAGGCAGAGGGTAAGAATCCGTTTACACTGACTTCAAAAGCTGGAGACGGAACTTATCAGGCATTCCTTGCCAATGAAACCAGATATTCTGCGCTGACCCGGAAATTCCCCCAGCGTGCGGAATTGCTGTTCAAGAAGAATGAAGAGGCTGCAAAAGCCCGGTTTGAACATCTGGAAAAACTGGTTGAGTTGTACAAATAAAATCGGTTGATTTCCGGTACACCAGCTTTGGTGACAAATAAACCCTGCCCGTACTCCGGGCGGGGTTTTTGTTTTTTATAAAAATATTATTTTTGCAAAATAAAGCACACTGTGGTGGAATGAACTGAGGTGGGTGTCTGGCAGCAATGCTGTAGTATTATTGTTTTTCCTCAATGCCGGAACGGTGCCGTATATCGGTGAATTTTCCCGGTAGGGTAACCGGTAAAGCTATTGTATTGGAGAAGTAGTTTCACAGCTAAGGGAAACAACAGTTTTGTGCTGGTTGTATGATTCGGCATGAATCCTGTGTACCAGGCAGAAAATTTGCCAGGCAACTAATTTTTCCGTCGTACAATAAATTCAACCGGTGTTTTCCGTTCGTTTATATCAGACAGCCGTTTGTAATTTAAATACAGCTTTTCTTGTACTGCCAATATTTCTTCCCCGGCGGCAGGTTTGCATGGTGTCCAGGAACCATCACTGTTTAAATGCTGGGCATGGACATTATCCTTAAAGTACAAGGACAGCGTATCTTTAATTGTGTGGAAAATATTTTCCTGTGTTACGGGAAACATCAGCTCAATCCGGCGGTCAAGGTTCCGGGGCATCCAGTCTGCACTGGATAAATACAGTTCTTCGGAACCACCGTTGGCAAAATAAAATATACGGGTGTGTTCCAAGTAACGGTCAATGATGCTGGTCACCATGATGTTTTCGCTCTGGCCGGGAACGCCTGGCACCAGCATACAGATTCCCCGCACATTTAGTAGAATCTGTACTCCGGCACAGCTTGCCCGGTACAGTGCCTGAATAATTTCTTCATGTCCCAGACTGTTCATTTTCGCCATAATACATCCGGGAGCTTCCGGGGTTGACAGATTGATTTCCCGGTCAATCAATTCCAGCAATCGTGATTTTAAATTTACCGGTGCCATAATGAGTTGTTTCATAGGTTGAATGACAGAATACCCGGAAATAATATTGAAAAACAGTGTTGCGTCATTGGCAATATCAATATTTGCGGTAAATAAGGACATATCAACATAAAATTTTGCGGTTTTATCATTGTAGTTACCGGTAGACAGATGAACATAGCGGTGGATTCCGTCATTTTCCCGGCGTACAACTAACAGAATTTTCCCATGTACTTTCAAATTTACAATTCCGTATACGACAATGACCCCGGCTTTTTCCAATTGGACAGCCCAGGATATATTTTGTTTTTCATCAAAACGGGCTTTTAATTCCACAAAAACTGTTACCTGTTTTCCGCTACGGGCAGCCCGCTCTAATGCGCTGATGATAGGGGAATTTCCGCTGGTTCTGTACAGTGTCATTTTAATGGCAAGGGTATCCGGATCATCCGCAGCATTGTTTATGAACGACACAACCGGCTCATAAGATTGATACGGAACGTGCAGCAGGAGATCCTTTTGTTTCAGAATGTCCCACAAGGGTACATCACTGTCTAATTCTGTAGGGTAAAAATGTTGCCAAGTACGGTATTTCAATGGCTCAGCTTCCGGCCAGTCAGCAAGCGGCAAAAGAGATGGAAGGTCAATCATCCCTTCCACGACATATACGTCTTCTTGTGCCAGATGTTGCTTTTCCATAAGAAGGGACAGCAATTCAGGACTTGATTTTGTACACACCATTCGGACTGGTGATGATAATAAGCGTTTGTCAAGAACTTCTTCCATTGCCTGGATAAAATTATTGCCGGCATCTTCATCAACGGCAAAATCCGCATCCCATGTAACTTTAAACAGCATTGTTTCTGTAACGGTCCATCCAGGAAAGAGCTGCGTTCCGAAGGCAGTAACAATATCGTCCAGCAATGTAAACATTTTCCGCCCCTCGGGGCTTGGAATCAGCACAATCCGGGGTAGGGCTGCAGGAATTTGTACAACAGCAACCGGATTTTCTGTATTCCGGGGGGAAAAAACATTCTGTTCAATATCAATGTCCGGTAATGGAGCCAACCTGAATGCTATGTACAATCTTAGGTTTGAAATGTGGGGAAAATTTTCGCCGTCAGTTCGTAACGGAGTCAGCATTGGAAATACTTCATTTTCAAACATTGTTTTTATGAAGGTTTTTTGCTGGACGGTATACTGTTCTGGGTGAATGTATTCTATCCCGGCAGCAGACAGTGCAGGGATAATTTCTTGGGCAAGAACTTTGTGTTGTTTTTGTATTACTTCGTGAGCCCGAAGTGAAATACGGTGCAATTGTTCCCGTGCTGTCATACCGGAAATATCTCGGCTGTCAGGATGAGTTCTTTCTTTCCTTTTTAATCCCGCAACCCTGACCATAAAAAATTCATCAAAGTTAGATGAAACAATAGATAAAAATTTCAACCGCTCAATCAGCGGAATATCCTGCCGGCATGCTTCATAAAGTACCCGGGCATTAAATTCAATCCAGGAAAGCTCTCTGTTAAAAAAAACTGGTACAGTATCCATATCAATAACCGTAATTAAGAATATCGTATCTATGCGGATACGATGAATCATGTATCTGCCTGTTTACCGCAGGCCGGAGTCCGGAATCAGCTTAAAATAACCTTATAGCCGAAAACGGATTCAAAAACATTTGCTTTTTCTGCTACTGCCAACCGTTCCAACATCAAGTTATGGGTGTTTTCACATTTGATTATAAGCGTATCGGGGCGGAAATCAATAGTAAAATCATTGATTTTTTGTAAATGTCCCCGGTCAAAGGCATCGGCAAGGCGGAGTATTGCTGTCAGTTTGAGAATCGAGATACGGTCGGCCCTGGTACGTGTCGCAAACTGTATATTGTTCTGTGGTAAATGATTTCCCCTGTGGTAATACACCACTTGAGAAATTATTGCAATTTCATCCCGGGTCAGTCCGAATAAATCCGAGTTGTTTATAATATACATACTGTGTTCTTCATGATTGTCTACTTTAATAAAAGAGCCAATGTCATGGAGAATTGCTGCAATTTCAAGCAACATGCGGTCCCTGTCTGTCAAACCGAGTTCATTTTTTAGTGTGTCAAATAGTTTGGCAGCTATCATTCTTACGTATTCGGCATGTTTTTCATCAGCCTTGTATTTTCTTGCAAGTGTCAGGGCAGAAGCTGTTATTTGTGAATTAAAATCCTGTTGCAAATCCTCATCCGGCTGGCGGAGTTTGCTGAGGAGTAACCCTTCCCGGATGTTTGTATTGGGAACAAGTATTTCCCGGGCGTCTGTAGAATGAAGGAAAAACTGGTATGCCATTAGTCCGATATGAAGTGCCTGGGCTTCTGTGTACGGGATTTTAAACCGGGCAACGCATTCTTCAATAGAATATGCTTGAATTTCATCAACAAAATTATCGAAATCATCCCGGGAAATGATTCTTATGGTATCAGAAATGACCGTTCCGCAATTTTGGGCTGCAATCTGCGCTTCCGATCCGACAGCGATAAACTGCCGGACATTGCCGAGGTTCAATTCTGCATCCAATGCACCCCGGGTCATACGGATAAATTTTTCCAGAAACCGGCTTGCATCCTGCAAGGAGCCCATCATTGCCTTGAGTTGCTGTTCAATGATAACGGTACCCAGCCGCAGACTGTGGACACCGGCCATTTTTCCTTGTTCAATCAGCATCAGTTCTGTTGAACCTCCGCCAACTTCCAGAATAATGGAGTTCATGCCGTCCAAATGGACGGTTCCGTTTTTGAGACACTCGGTGACTGCAAGATACATGAGCCTGTTTTCTTCAATACCGTCAATTACTTTTATCCGGAATCCTGTTTTTACCATAATACGGTCTAATACAGCATCCCGGTTTTTTGCTTCCCGGAGGGCACTGGTAGCAATTACAGTAACATGGTTCTGGTCAATTGCCCAGCCGGTAAGTTGTTCCTGAAACCGCTTTAAAATTTGCAGGCATTGCAATAGTGTTTCTCTGGAAATATTGCCGGTAGTAAAAACGTCCCGTCCCAATGAGGCTGGTAATTCTGACCGGTCGATGATGGACCATCCGTGTTTTTCTGTTCCGGCGGGCGCATCGATTTGGGCAATCAATAAACGGATTCCTGTAGAACCGATTTCAATTACTGCTTCTGGTTGTGTCTTCATGATAGATGTCCGTTAGGTTTTCCTGATATTATAGTTTATCGATAAGCATGGAACATTTTCCGGATGGAATCGGCAACGTTTTTTTCTTTTGTCCTAAAATATTGATAGTAAAATAATACAGTTTTTCGCTTTCCATCTGGATTTCCCATCCCCGTTGACTCTTATTGGAAAGAATCGTGATTAAATTCCGCTTTAAGGACAAATTTTCTATACCCATAATTTCCAGATTTGGAATTATCCAGTCAACAGTTTTCCGGGGCAGGCTGATTGCCAAACCGATAACATTTTCTATCATCAATGCAATGGTTGACAACCCGGCATAATGCAGGCACCTTTTCCGGGGAAACTGCGGATTTGTATCACTGACAGCAATCCCTTCTTTACAAGGAAGGTATGCATCCCAGAGGTCGCCTTTTATATCCGGGTTATTCGGAAACATCCCGTCAAGCATATAATACAAATGCCGGATTGAACATTCCCGTGCCAAATCCCACCGCTGGTATTTTTCCAATCCTTTGATAACCATAAAATTAAAGGGCGGAAACACGCTGCCTCTGAAACCGTCACCTTGCTCTGTAAAATCAGGACTGTCTGCAGACAGGCTGGGAAACGGGTGATCTGTACCAAATGTATCAGGATTGCTTAAATGGGCAATCAGTTGGCTTGCTCTGTCTTCATTCGGCATTTCTGCCAGTAACGGCCAGAATCCGGCAATTGTTTTTTGCGGCAACTGTTCCCCGGCTTGATTTAAATCGTGATAGAAAGAGGTTTCATTATTCCACATCATTGAATTGATGCGGGTTTTTAGCGAAAAATACATCCGCTTGTATTGGAAATTCAGGTCTTTGTCGTTTAGAATATCACCAAGAGCCGCCATATACATCGCATTGACTGCCAGCGCAGCATTGAAATCAATCGGATAGTACGCATTGTTCCGGGGAGCATTATACATACCGCAGGCGACTGCCGGAACAGCATATAATCCATTGGGCTGCTTGAATGTTTTATCTATCCAGTCCATGTATTTTTGAAGAACGGGCATTACATCTTTTACACGCCGCTTGTTCGCTGATTTATGGAACAGATTGAATTCCGCCCAGGCAAATAACGGTAACCCGATGCCTTCCGGATTTGACGGATCCACAACGGGAGTATTGGTATTTATGTCATACTTCCAGCGGATAGCACCATTTTCTTCCTGCCGTTCGTAAAAATAGTCAATATTTTGATTTGCAGGATAATTTCTGTTTGAATAAACGAGAAAAAAGGATGAAAACACCGCTTCAAATTGATCCAAGTGCAATAAACCGTTTTGAGGGTATATAAAATATCCGTCCGTTGAATTTTCACCGGTTTTGGGATCTGTCCAGAAATCTTGTATCCAAGTCCATGTTTTATCATAAATGTCTACAAAATCCTGATCATAAAAGTGAATTTTAGGGAAATCGCGTTTGTTCACAGGTGCTCCTATACAGACTACAGTATATCATATTTTTACATAAAAATGTAGAAGAAATATGTTTTTTTTACAAAAATACGTTGTCTGTAATTTTCTCATGTGCGGGAAGTTTTTTTGTTCAAGTTTCTGAAGTGCCAGTCTGCACAGAAGCTGCTGCAGTCCCTGTTTCTATTCCCAGAGTTGTGCTTCCGGTTGTATTTTCATCAGCCGGAAGTATATTGGCAACCGTACTGTTGGTATCTGTTGTTTCCGGTGCCGAACCTGCTGTCTGTACTCTGTCATAATACAATTTTATCTGTTCTGTCCGGGTCCGGTGAAGGGATTTTAGAAACAATGTTTTAAGGGTACTGTTGTACACATAGCCTGATGAATTGTAGCTTTCAAACCGGGGATCAGTCCGGAATGCTATATTGTATAAATCAATTCTACGGAAGGATTCAATACCATTAATGATAATATAGTGGGCATCTCCCTGGGAAAAATCAACCGATAGGGTAAGGTTACCTGCTGCATCCCGGGAATATCCGGTTGAAAGAGCTGCTGTCCATGCCCAGATAGTATTTTCTCCCGTTTCTGTTGCGTTTGCAAAAATTTCAATGTGCGGATAAAATTTGTTATCCGGTATAAGTATGGGATAAATTTCACCCATAAGCCGCAGATTCATTTCTGTTGTATTGAGTAAGGTTGTAATAAGCAGATACCCTGTTTCTGCATAACTGTTGTTTCCGGTAAGCCGCCCGTATTTAATGAGTGCTGTCCCGGTTAACACAGAGTCCGGTACTGACACCGAAACATTATCCTCCTGCAGGTGTAACTGGTCATTAACAACAGTACAAGCTTTTGCAATCGCTCCCAGACAGGGCTCTAAAACCGGTATCAGGTGTGCCGCCAGTTCTGAATCAAGACCGGATAACCGGGTATATGTGTTCAGAATACCTGCTGCCTGCGCAGCGGACGGCTCAAAATTATTCAATTGATTTGGCATGGATACCAGATTGATTGCATCTTGCCGGGAATCCAAAATACACAACGTTTCTGCGAGGTTGTGGATTTTAAAAACATCGAAAGAATGCTGGGATATGGCATATGAAATCATGCTTTCCCTGTTTTCAAGTTGCATAACCAAGCTGTTATTCATGGATACCAGCGAATCAAAGAAAGGTGCTGACAGATATGTTCTGCGGGCGCTTCGCCGGATTGAATCAGGAATCTGGCCTATTGCAGTGGAGTAATCACCATTTGCTGCCATGGCGGCAATATATGAAGTGACAGTCTGTTCCGGCAGTGAATCTGAGATTGAGCTGGAAAATAACCGGATAAAATTACCGGTAAATTGTTGTATAGCAGAAGTGTAGGCTGTTTCAGTTGCAGCTGCGATACCGTGGACTGAAGTAAAGTCAAATATTTCTGTCGGGTCGTAAATACCGTAACTTATTACCGGTTCCTGCGGAAGTATGGTAAACCGGTCATCAGATATTGCTGCTGCATGTGCCTGGTATTGAGAGGATTTTGAGCTGATTATTGTCTGCGACTCAGTTTTTTCTGTAACCAGGTATCCACCGGATGGTTTATACAAAATAGAAAGATTTTCTGCACTTTCAGGGAGAGAGGCTATAATAGACAGTAGTGCTTCTTGGGTTGTGTCCGATACAGAGAAGAGCAAAGAGACATTGTTTTCAAAATATAAGGTAAAAGATAAATCCCCGTTTTTTCTCCATCCGGTCAATGCAACCGGGAGTGGTTCTTCTGCTGTGGTTGTTGTCAGATAAACAGGATGCGTATCGTCTCCGGACAATACCAGTCCTCTGAATGATATCTGAAACCGGTTTTTTAATTGTCGGTCTGTATTTTGCGTTTGTGTTTCGGTCAGTTGCAACCGCATATTTCCGAAACTTTCTGAAATAACTGTTTCGCTTCTAAATTGAAGCAGGAATATGCCGAGAATTAAAACAATATAAAGGACTGTAAGTCCTGCAAATTTACGGATAGGATGTTTTATCATTTATATCAGTGTAGCCAATGACGGCGACAAAATCAACTATCCTATTGGAAAAAATGGAGTATACAAATGAAAAAAACTGATACAAAGCTATTGGCTGTTATTGGAACCGGATTAGTGTTTGCCGGCGGAATATTTTTTTCCTGTGCAGGAACTTCCTCAGTTCCGGCACAGGTATCTCCAGATGAATCTGAGGATGTTCCGGTTGCAGAGACGGTGATACCGGAAGCTGAGGTTCCGTTTACTATCGCTTTTGCAGAAAAGCTTCAGGAACGGTTGGAAAACGGAACTATAGAGGAAGCGTTGGCTTTGTTTAATGATCTGCCGCCGGAATATGAGCAGGATTTGGATATGCAGTTTCTACGGGCGTCGCTATTGGTATCTGCAGGCAGGCTTGATGAAGCGGCAGCGTTAACAGATACTTTGCTTGAGCTGGCTCCAGGCAATTCAGATGTATTAACACTATCCATGATGTTGGCAAAAGCATCGGGTGACACTACAAAAAAATCCGCCTTGGTAAAAGAGCTGTTGGAGACGGATCCGGATAACAGTGATGCTAATGTTGAGCTTGCCCAGGAACAGATGCTCCGCCGGAATTACAAACTGGCCAGTGTGTATTATGAGCGTGGCTTACAAAATAATCCAGATCATCCGGAAGCATTGGCGGGATATGGCCAGGCATTATATTTTATCGGAGAAGATGAAGCATCCCGGGCTGCGTTTGAGGCTTTGCTGGAAAAAGATCCGGAAAACAGCTTTGCTTATGCGTATCTGGGAAAACTCGCTGCCGTAGACGAGAATTATAAAGTTGCTACGGATTGCATTGAAAAGGCTTTGGAAATCGATGATTCTGTTTTTGATTATTGGCTGGATTACGGACAGTATCTGCGGTACCGGGGTAACTTTGCAGGAGCTGAAGCTGCATGGATCCGGGCAAAAGATTTGGTTCCCGATTATTTCTTGGGCTATGCATATCTTGCCGGTCTGTATGATGAACAGAATCGTTTTGCGGAAGCGCTGGAAATGTACCAGAAAGTTGTGGAGCTGAATCCAAAGTATTATTTTGCATACGAGTCGTTAGGAATGTTTGCATGGCATGAAAATAACTTTGGTGAAGCCCGGAGTGCTTTTGAAAAAGCGTACGGAATGAATTCAGCGAATGTGTCATATCCGCTGATGATAGCCGCTACATATTTAAAAGAACAGAAGCAGCAGGATGCCCGGTCGTTTTTGAGTAAAGCGATGAGAAATATGAATACTTCCAGTGTAGAATATGCCGTGCTCCGTTTGTATTATGATTCAATCAATGATTCACAGGTAGCCCAAAAAGTGCTCAATACTTCCGACAGAAATTTAAAAGGAAAAATGCTGTATTATCTGGGATTATTTTATGAAATCAATGGTAATGACGTTCTTGCTGAAAAATATTATACTGATGTTTTGAGTCTGAACAGTCCAATGTTTTTTGAATACCGCCTTGCGGAATGGGCGTTATCAGATAACAAATAACTGCCCGACATCAAGCAAGGAGGTCTTATGGATCAGACAGAAAAGCGTCTGTTTCTAAATGGCCGGGAAATTGTTCTGGTTGGAACCGCCCATATATCCCGGGAAAGTATTGATCAGGTAACATCTGTTATTGCTGCTGAACAGCCGGATTGCGTTGCGATAGAACTTGATGAAAAGCGTTATGAATCAATGAAAAATCCTGAGGCATGGCGTAATCTTGATATTATAAAAGTATTACGGAGCGGGCAGGGATTCATGTTGCTGGCAAACCTTGTGCTCAGTTCATTCCAGAAACGGATGGGATCTGATGTCGGAGTTAAACCGGGAGAAGAGATGAAGGCGGCTGCTGAAGCTGCGGAACAGCAGGGAATTCCTGCGGTAATGGTTGACCGGCCGATTCAGATAACACTCCGACGGGCGTGGGCAAAAAATTCTTTGTGGGGAAAATGTAAACTGCTGACGGTTATGTTGTCTTCTGCGTTTGAGCATGAAGAAATTTCTCCTGAAGAAATAGAAAAATTAAAAAATGAAAGCGAAATGGATTCTATGATGAATGAAATATCTTCATATCTTCCAGCAGTTAAATCGGTGCTGATTGATGAACGTGACCGGTATCTGGCAAGCCACATCTGGCAGGCGGAATCTTCCGGTGGCGCAGCCCGGAAAATTGTCGCCGTACTGGGTGCCGGGCATTTACCGGGGGTTATCCGTCATCTGGAAGCACTGGCTGCCGGTTCGGAGTCCACGGATACCAAGGATATTTCTGTTCTTCCGCCGGCTGGAATCGGCAGCAAGATTGCAGGATTGATATTTCCAGTTGCTATTATTGCACTGTTGGTAGCCGGTTTTTTTACCGGTGGGACGCAGGCTTCTGTGAATATGCTGGTAAACTGGATACTGTGGAACGGCTCTTTAGCAGCGCTTGGTTCCCTGATCGCCGGCGGGCATATTTTGACGGTGATTACCGGTTTTATCGGTGCTCCGGTAGCCACGCTTAATCCGGTCATTGGTGTTGGGTTGTTTACGGGCGTGGTACAGGCATGGGTTAGAAAGCCAAAGGTTCAGGATATGGAACAGCTGGCAGATGATGCCGGTTCATTAAAGGGATTTTATCGTAACCGTATCCTGCGGGTTCTGCTGGTGTTTTTTCTTTCTTCAATCGGCGGTGTCATCGGTAACTTTATCGCAGTTCCGTCATTGATTTCCAGTCTGGTGTAATAGTATTATTCAGGGATAAGGAGGATGCTATGATGGAAAAAACAGTGTTGTTTGCCGGGAAAGAATATCCTGCCGGCAGTGCATTGGCTTCTGCCGCAATCAACCACCGCCGGAATGTTGTGGTAACAGTCCCGGCAACAATGGAAACATTACCTGAATCCCTTGCTGCATCAGAAATTGCCGTTGCGGCATGGAATAAAAGCTCGTCGGTGTCCGCCCGGTCTGTGATTCTTCAGGCTGAAAATGCATTTCATCGGGTGGATGAAGCCGTATTGTATTTTGATACTGCATGGTTTTCTCCCCGGTTTCAAACTGTTACACCTGAATTATGTTCTCGGGCAGTAGATGAAATGATCAGCAGTTATTTGTATCTTTCAATGGAACTTACAACGCGTTTTACAAAACTGAAGGGCGGGACAATCATTTTTATGTTAAAGGCTGCTCCCGGGTTGGCGGATGCTCCCTCTGCAGCCACGCTCCGCAGCGATACTGGTGCTGTTCCGGCTGGTATTCTTCCTGCTGCAGCAGAAGCTGCTTTCCGGGTACTGGCAGAATCGACTGCTGCAAAGTATGCGGATAAAGACGGATTGCGTTTTCTGTTGGTCCGTACTGACTATGATACTTCTGACGGGCAGTTCGCAGGCTGGATGTTTGAATATCTGGATGCCCTGCTAGTCTCTAAAGTAAAACAGGATACCCGGCATACTGTTCAATGGGTAAAGCTGGGGGCAAAGCCGTCAGCCGGATTCAATTTATTCCGTAAATAATACCGGACAAAATGATGGATCAGCTGATTACGGTTTTTTCTGCAGAAGCTCTGACTGTGCCGGTTTGTACCGTCCGGCTTCTGCTTAGTTTTGTTGCAGGATGTATTCTTGGCTTGGAGCGGAAATTCCGAATGCAGTTTGTCGGAATGAGAACTTTGGTGCTTATCTGTGTTTCTTCTTCGTTGTTGATGATGCTTTCTGTTTATACAGTGCAAATAGCGGTGCCTTTATCAGGTGATCCGGCGCGGATAGCTGCCCAAGTTGTTTCCGGCATTGGTTTTTTAGGTGCCGGAGCGATTCTCCGGCATGGGTTGAATGTCAGGGGATTGACTTCTGCTGCAATCATTTGGGCTGCTGCGGCACTGGGACTGGCGATTGGAGCCGGTTTTCTAATCCCTGCGGGGATTGCACTGATAATCAGTCTGTTTTCCCTGGTCGGAATTGAACGGTTTGAAGAACGGCGATTTCCGGTTGAACGGATGAAAACACTGTGTATTCTATGCGGGCAAAATGTTCCAGATAGTATTGCAATAGAAAAAATTGCCGTTCATTTTGAAATTATTTTGGCAGGATTGCAGGCTGCGTCTGTCAACCGGGATGGTCGTGTCGTGGTAAAGTATGACGTCCGGATTCCCCCGTACGTTGATTTTTATACTTTTGCAACCCATCTTCAACAGGAATGTGGTGTAATGGATGTTTCCCTGGAATAAAATACGGGTAATGCGGTGTTTTTAATGGCGATTCTGGCAGTATGAGGGCAATTCCTGGTTTCAAAGGCAGCAATGATGGAATGACGACAGATACTGTATAAAATCTGCCTGTTCCGGTGGTACCAGAGGTTCAGATTGCAGGTAACACCGGGTTTTCCTGTATATTATGGCGGAAGTGAAACTGAAGTGCATTTTTACTTCCGGGGCCCGTATCTTGTCCGGCGGGTGGTGATTTGGTATACTTCTGCCATGGATTATGTAAAAATTCCCTGTGAAAAAATTAATACTCGGATTATTGCGATTGATCTCGATGATACGCTGCTTTGTGAAAATCTTTCTATTTCTGATTATACCGTGTCCGTGTTGCAGCGGGCTGCTGCTGCCGGCATATATATTACCATGTGTTCTGGCCGGACAGATAACGCTATTTTGCCGTATCTGCGCCGGCTTGATCTGGCTGGAACAGAACAGGGCCGGTATATTATTGCCCAGAACGGTGCATCTGTGTCGGATTTGCACAGCCGGCGGGAAATTTATGCCCGGACGGTGGTACCGGATCTATTAGTACAGGCGTACCGGATTGCGCTCCGACGGGGTATGTACAGCGAAGTGTATGATGCTTCTACAATTTATGTGCCGGAAGATAATGAATGGACGCAGATTGATGTCAAACTCAGCGGTTTAAAAATGCAGGTAACCGCTGGGTTTGAATCCTTTTTACAAAAGGGGCATCCGAAAATGGTTATTCCCGGAAACCCGGAACAGATTCTTGCATTGCAGTCTGAGCTACAGGAACAGATTGGTGATAAGTGTGTAATTTTTACCAGTAAGCCATATTTTTTGGAAATTCTCCCGTACCGGTGCGGGAAAGGGGAAGCCTTGGAGTGGCTCGCTGATCGGCTTGGTATACCCCGGGAACAAACTATGGCGTTCGGTGACAGTATGAATGACGAGTCTATGATCCGGTATGCAGCCCATAGTACGGCAATGATAAACGGACTTGAACAGATACAGCAGCTTGCCCGGTATGTGACAGAATATACTAATAATGAAGATGGTGTTGCCCGGTTTGTGGAAAAATATGTTTTGCCGGAGGAAAAATGACCGTTGCCTGCTTAGCCGGACTACCAGATCTGACGGTAATTTATAGTGGCGAAGAAACCCGGGATTTTGTTACAGTTCATACATCTGACCTGCTCAGTGACGTTCTTGCCAATGCTCCGCAGGGAGCTTTATTGGTTACTGTTCAAGCCCATTTGAATACGGCCGCTGTTGCTGTTCAGAAAAATATGCCGGCAGTGGTGGTGTGCAGCAACCGTCCGGTGCCGGAAGATTTTGTCCAGTCCTGCCGGCGGGAGCGTATCGGGTTGTTTATAACCCCGCTGACTCAATACGAATTCAGCGGCAGATTGTTCTGTCTGCTGAATCCGGGGTATATACCTGCTCGGAAAACATAGCACTGCCGGACTGGATGATCCGGCAGCATTCCGGTTTCAGCAGGGTTGTTATTTTGTGTATGTGCGTTTTACTTTTTTTGTAGTTGTCATTTCCAACGGTGCATCCAGAATGGTAGTGCGGGAAATCCGGGCGTAGGGCTGGAGTTTTTTATTCACTTCTGCAATTATTTGTTCAATGGCTTCCTGTACCTGCGTTTTTTGTGTTGGATCATCCCGCATGATTTTCAGTTTTTTATACAGATCATCGGATGGATATACGAGGGCTTCAATGCCTTCTGACTTTGTAGCAGTATCTATAATGTATCCCTGTACCGTAATCTGTTCAATATCGGTATACAGCTGGAACTGGTTTTCTATTTCTTCAGGATATACGTTCTTTCCGCCTTCCGTTACAATCATGTTCTTTGCCCGGCCGGCAAGGTACAGATAGTTTTCATTGTCCAGCCTGCCCAAATCACCGGTTTTGAACCAGCCGTCTTCGGTGAAAACTTCTGCAGTTGCTTCCGGCATTTGGTAATATCCCTGCATAACCATGGGGCCTTTTACGGCGACTTCACCGATACCGTCTTCGTTCGGCTCAAGGATTTTCATTTCCATGTACGGGGCAAAAAATTTTCCGACACTTTCAATTTTGAAATGTTCCTTCGGATTCAGGGCGATAATCGGGGATGTTTCTGTAAGACCGTATCCCTGGATAAAGTCAATTCCCAGTTCGTTGTACACTTTGAATACGCTGGCTGCCAAAGGACCTCCGCCGCAGATGGCAATGCGCAGGGTAGAAATACTGGCTTTTTCCAAAACCGCTTTGAACAGGGTTTTTCCCGGGTTCACTTTAAATACCTTTTTTGTAAAATATGAAACCCCCATCAGGAATTTCATGATACCGTATACAACCGGTCCCTTATCCCGGATACCTTTCATAATGCCTGCCAGAAGTTTGTTGAATAGTAACGGCACGCCCAGCAGCATGGTGATTTTGCCTTCTTTTAATTCCTTCAGCATTTTTGATACAGCCATTGACTTTGCAAACACAATTTCTGCACCGACAGAGATTGCTTCGATAAAAACCGCAAGCATTGTGTAGGAATGGTGGATGGGCAGCAGGGCATAGAATACATCGGTGCTGTATATGGTCAGATTTGTTTGTGCTATGTAACAGTCTGACACAAGGTTCCGGTGTGACAGCATAACACCTTTCGGATTACCAGTTGTCCCTGAAGTAAACAGGATGGCAGCGGTATCTGTTTCCAGTGCAGGTTCAATAAGCCGGGTGCCCGGTGTTTCTAATGTGTATACATAGGTGTCCTGGTGTTTGGGTGATAAAGAATAAATCTGCGCTCCGTGGGGATGTTCCATAAAATAATCATATTTTTCTTCATCCACAAAGAAAAACAGCGGTTTAGCGGTATTCAGCAGGTTTTCGATTTCAGCATCATGGAGCCCGTAATCAATAGGTACGATAATGGCACCGGCAAAGAGTGCCGAAAGATAAACGGTTGCCCATTCCGGCGAATTTTTTCCGGTTACCGCAATACGGCTGCCCCGGTCAACTCCGGCTGCATTCAGCCAGGATGCAAGCCGGTCTATGTTTTTTAGAACTTCAGAATATGTCAGCGTGTGTTTTTCCGGAGTAAAATCGGTAAAACAGGGCCGGTCGGGATACCTGGCAGCAGTGATTTTAAACATCTCCGGTAAGGTTGGCCATTCTCCGGAAAAAACTTTACCTCTCCAGTCTTCAAGAAATGCCCATGGGGTTGTCTGTGTCATTTGTGTCATTTTATCATCCTGTAAAAAATAGGGAAAATATGTCTTTATTATGACACATCTATAGCAAAAGTGTTGCAAAAAAAGTCTGTTTTTAAGATTTTTTTTGATTTTTGGGATATACTTTTTATTATGTTTGAACGACGGCTGCATGTATTTTATTCAGTAATATTATTTTCTGTTTTTATGGTACCGGTGTATTCATTGCAGATTCCGGCGATGTCGGCAGAAGAATCTCTGGTGGCACGGAATAAAATGATTGAATACAGCAAGCAGTTTGTTGGTGTACCCTATGTGTATGGCGGTACAGATAAAAACGGCATGGACTGTTCCGGTTTGATTTTTACGGTTGCCCGGGAGTCCATCGGGGTACAGTTGCCGAGAACAACATCCGCGTTATATGCTGCGCTCAGAATTATCAATGATAATGAGAAAGAACCGGGGGATATTGTATTTTTTAAGACGGTCGGTAACCGGATTTCCCATGCGGGACTGTACATGGGAAACGATCAGTTTATTCATGCTGTGAGTGACGGCCCCAATACCGGAGTGATTGTATCTTCTCTAAAAGAAAATTACTGGAAAAATGCATATGCAGGTGTCGGTCAGTTTTTGCCGCCTACCGGGAAGCAGGACAGGACAGCAGCTACCGCCGGAGCAT
Source organism: uncultured Treponema sp. (assembly GCA_944389965.1). Classification (GTDB taxonomy): domain Bacteria; phylum Spirochaetota; class Spirochaetia; order Treponematales; family Treponemataceae; genus Treponema_F. The sequence continues at coordinate 525 of CALXOI010000018.1, read as the reverse complement.
CGGGAACAGGCGTTTCTGCCGGGGCTTCCGGCATATCTGTTGATGCGGTGTCTTCCGGTAGTTCTGGCGGCGGTGGTTCACCGGATGGTGGATGGGGCAGCTTTGCCCGTTCATTGCTATTGGATGCAACTGTTACCGGTGACTGGAATCTGTTTACAGCAAAACGGTTTCTATTGAATTTTCGTGGGGTTACGGTTGATATGCATCTGCGCACAACCCGGTGGAATCTGCAGCCTGGATTTGGAATTGTGTTTAATTATGATCCCCAGATGAAACTGTTCCGGATGCCGGTTGTGTTATCTTTGACCGTGCTTCGTGGGTTACGGGTGTATGCCGGTCCCGTTTTTTTTATCGGTTCTGCGGTGGAACCGGGTACTGGTGATACAGAGAATCCTGTCAGTGTAAAGCCTTCCATCTTTCCCGGTACAATTGGTCTTGTCTGGCAGACGCCGTCTATTCAGGCCGGTCCGGTTGATTTGTCTTGGGTGCAGGATATGCATTATTCAGTTGTTAGTGATGTGGATG
>CALXOI010000017.1 GCA_944389965.1 uncultured Treponema sp. | reverse complement strand
TTTTCTTGGCCAACATTGTACTCCTCCTTGTAGAGTATCATATTTGTCAGCCATTTACACAGAAAATTTTACAGGGTTTTCGATAGAGATTCTGTTTCAATGAAAACTTCTAATTTCAATTTATTTTTTGGAATATTGTTATGTTGTTATCAAAGATGATTGGTGCAATGATTATGTTTTATATCTTAGATGTCTTCTATAAAATAAAATATTTTTATAATGTTTGTGAATAAATAGTTTCGGTTTTCCCTAATTAAGGAAAAAAAACGGTGTCCAGATATGTATCTGAACACCATCCGTCATCATGTTTTTATGATAAAAATCCTTATGCCTGACCTGCAGAACCGAGAACTTCTTTATTTTTATGCATATAAAGTTTTTTCAGTTCATCCCGTGCCGGTCCCAGATATTTACGGGGGTCAAATTCTTCAGGATGTTCTGCAAAAACTTTCCGGATTGCAGCGGTCATTGCTAAGCGTCCGTCGGAATCAATATTGATTTTGCATACAGCGGATTTTGCTGCTTTGCGGAGCTGTTCTTCCGGAATACCAACTGAATCGGCTAGTTTCCCGCCGTATTTTTCAATTTCAGCAACATATTCATGTGGAACAGATGAAGAACCATGCAGAACAATCGGGAATCCCGGTAGTTTCTTTTCGATTTCTTCGAGAATGTTGAATGCGAGTGGCGGAGGAATTAACACGCCGTCTGCATTGCGTGTACACTGTTCCGGTTTGAATTTACACCGACCATGGCTGGTGCCGATAGATATTGCCAATGAATCAACACCTGTTTTGCTGACAAAATCCTGTACTTCTTCAGGTTTGGTATAATGGCTTTCTTCTGCAGATACGTCATCCTCCACACCTGCCAGTACGCCGAGTTCGCCTTCCACTGTAACATAATGTTCCCGGCTATGGGCATATTCACATACTTTTTTTGTCAATGCAACATTTTCATCATAGGGTAGATGGGAACCGTCAATCATGACAGAGGAAAAGCCGCTGTCAATACAGTCGACACATAGTTCGTATGAATCCCCGTGATCCAGATGAAGGACAATCGGAATATCATAACCGAGTTCATGGGCGTACTCCACTGCACCCCGGGCCATGTTTTTGAGCAGGTTTTTATTGGCATATTTGCGGGCACCGGATGATACCTGGAGGATAACCGGGGATTTTGTTTCAACACAGGCTTGGATAATAGCCTGAAGTTGTTCCATGTTATTGAAGTTATATGCAGGAATTGCATATCCCCCTTTGATGGCTTTGGCAAACAGATCTTTTGTGTTTACCAAGCCGAGTTCCTTATAACTGGTCATATTTGACTCCTGTGAATGAATATATATCGAATATATGCCCTAATGCTAAAATAATCAAGAGAAAAAAGTACCAAAAAAGACGAAAGAGTTTGACAAAGATATGTTGAAGAAATATAATTATGACGATACTATAATGTAATTATATTCATTTGCATTAATAAAGGAGTTTTGGATGAAGCAGGGCGTTTTTGTCTTTGTAAGTCTTATGCTTATGATCTGTTTCTGTGTTCCCGTGGTCGGGCAGCCCAGTGTTAAAAGCGTTGAGACTATCAGTATCGATAATTTTGATACTGCTGATGAAAAGGATTGGACCTGGAGTTTTCAGGCAAGCCGGTTTGTCACAGATGGTTACCCAAAATTAGCCTATTTTGATGGTATGCCGAATTCATTGTCCCATTTAAGAAAAGATGGAGATCCGGATCCGAAGATTCTTGGTGTGAAGGTATTGTTTGACCGGAAAGGCGATAACTGGTTTGAAGTTTTCCCGACAACAACCGATGAGAATGGGGAAGTATCGAATTATGAAATTCCGTTGATTGGTACTGTTTCACAGATTGATTTCTGGGTTTGGGGTGCAAACTATAAATATTATCTTGAGCTTCTTGTTCGTGATGCTGAAGGTAGCGTACATATTATACCTGCATGTACATTGTCATTTGAAGGATGGAAAAATATTGTTGTCAATATTCCCACGTATATCCGTCAGAGTTCCCGTCTTCGGTCTGGCCCAGAGACAATGAGCTTTGTCGGGTTTAGAGTTCGGTCTGATGCGAATGAATATGTTGATGACTATGTAATTTATTTTGATAATTTGAAGTATACTACAAATATTCTTGAAAATATTTATGACGGTTATGAGTTGCGTCATGCTGATTTTGATTCCGTTGAATCGGGATCCTCTGATTCTGCTCAGACCCAAGGAGCTGGTGAGAAATGAAAAAACTAATTGCGATAATGATGTGTGTATGCGCTCTCGGGGTAGTTTTTGCGCAGCAGAGTTCTACAAGTTTAACAGATCCTGATCCTGCTGTTATAGGTGCAGATTCTGCAAAGCAAGCCTTGCGGGAAGTGTCTGTTGATATGTTTGAACGCGAAGGTTCTTGGAATGCTCATATTTCTTCTGATAACGGAGTAATTACCGCCCGTTTGTTTGACGGCAGTCCGGCTGCTAAGGAGCCGTTAACTGGCACTGAAAATGAAAATATTACTGACGAGAAAGTTCTTGGTGTAAAAGTTGAATTTTTCCGGCGGGGAATCAATAGTTTTTATATTAAATCAGCTCGCCCAATCCCGATAGAAGGTGTTACAAAAACTGTTTCTGTTTGGGTCGCCGGTCGGAATCAGGGGCATTCACTGTATTTATTGGTTCAGGATTATTTTGGTAATAATTTCGAGCTGTATATGGGGTCTTTGGCTTTTTCCGGCTGGAAGAAGCTGACTGTTGCAGTTCCTCCGTCACCGGATGGAGAACGGGGAATTGTCCAGCAGAGTGCATATTATGGAGATCGTCCCGGTTTGCGGATTGTCGGGTTCCGTGTAGATTGTGATCCAATGTTGGCTCGTGGTTCCTATTATATTTATTTTGACGATTTGCGTGCTGTTACTGACTTATATGATATTGAAAACCATGATGAAGATGATATGGTAGACAACTGGTAACATTTGTTTGTAATTTTAGAAAGACGGCGTTTTGGCGCCGTCTTTTTTGTTCAATTAAGCAGGGCAGTCTGCGGATTGTTGTCTGATAACAAGGCTTTACAATATGCATGGCAACAGACTGTATACGATACTTGTGTGCCGAAGGACTGGCAATATGCTGATGGTATGTTTGTGTCAGTAAAGTTGTGATGGTGTCTGCCGATGTATGCGTTTAAAATAATTGTGCCGGAAATATCGTGTACAGTTTTGTTCGCCCTTTTTTTCCTCTACAGGTAATAATTCCCATCTTCTCCAGTACATAGAGCATTATTCCGGCTTCGTTTCCTACCAAGGTATTTTTTAAATCTGTACTACAAAATACAGGTGGTAAATCTGTAGGAAGTAATTGGAGATAATCGGTAGGTGTATAAAAAGTGTGTATCTGAAAAATTTCATTTAAATATTTATCTGTTTTATACCAGTTTTTTTTGAACCGGCGACTTTTATTCGGTAACTGGACAGGAAATTCTGTTTGTATTCGTATTTCCGTAGCACTGATTTCTGGAATTTCCAGGATAAGATGAGGTGTACCCAGATATTTAGTGATACCGGATAGCTCACGGAAAATAGAAAAAATGGATTGTTTTTTTGGACTTCGTCTTAAAGAAATGGTTTCTCCTTCAGTATTTCTAGTTTCTATGTATTTTGTCGTGAGAATTGGATATACAATATGGAATGGGTAATCCGGTAAAAATATCTCCAGTTTTGGGACAAGTTTTGATAGATTCCCTGTTTGTATTTCAATAATTGAACCATCTGCTGTAATTATATCGCAGATTTTTCCACATAATTCCTTTTCCATTATGCCTTTATATTTAAAAGAATAGAGTTTTTTTAGACTTTGGTGTAACTGCGATTCAGTATAGGTATTCAGCATAAAAAATACTATATATTTGTGTACTAAAAAAGTAAAGAGGCAGGTATTTTAATCTGATATTTTCCTTTATTTACATTGACAGTGCAATTTTTTTTCATAAAATATTATATAGGTGGGAAAATGTGGTAGACAGTGGGAAAAAGTGGAATGGAGTTGCTCACAGGTGAATACCGTAACACGTTGGATGAAAAAGGGCGGATTCCTTTTCCGGCAAAGTTGCGGTTTGAATTAACAGGAGAAAACCTCATTATTACTCAAGCTGTTGACCATTGTTTATGGTTGTTTCCAGCGGAAGAATGGAAAAATTTTTCTGAAAAATTGATGGAGGCAGCCTCTCCTTTCAGCGGGAAATCACGGCTTGTTGTCCGTCACTTAATTGCACCGGCCCAAAGTGTTGATTTTGATAAATCCGGACGGCTGTCAATTCCTCCGAGTTTGCGGGAATATGCATCTTTGTCCAAAGAGTGCATTTTTCTCGGAATTAATAAATATATTGAATTATGGGATGCTGCAGCCTATAAAGCATATCTGGATGAAAACGAACCGGTATTCAGAGAAGCGGCAGAAGAGCTGCGTAGCATATATTTATAGGGGGTTGTCGTGGATGTTGTGCATACGCCGGTTCTGTTGCAGGAATGTTTGACATATCTTTCTCCTGTAGGTGAAACCTATGAAAAAGATGCTTTTATGGTTGATGCAACACTAGGCGAAGGTGGACATTCATATGCTTTTTTGAGTACGTATCCTGATCTGGTTATAACCGGGGTAGATGCGGATGCCGTTATCCAGCAAAGAGCACGGGAACGTCTTTGCCGGTTTGGCAAGCGGATGAATTTTTACCATGGGTGGTTTAATGACTTTTTTTGTACTTTCCCTTCTGATGCACGGCAGCCGGATTTAATTTTATTTGATTTAGGTATTTCTGTGTTTCATTATGAATGCTCAGGGCGGGGATTTTCGTTCAGGAAAGATGAATTGCTGGATATGAGATTGAATGGGGATTCCCCGATTTCGGCTGAAACTATTATCAATACATATCAGGAAAAATCTTTAGCGGATTTGATTTATTTATACGGAGAAGAACGGTACAGCCGTAAAATTGCTACTGCTATTGTTGTTGCACGCCAGGCAAGTCCTATCAAAACAGCTGATGTGCTGGCAGATATCATTTACCGGGCTGTTCCTGCAGAATATCGGCACGGTTCAATTCATCCGGCAACAAAGACTTTTCAGGCGTTGAGAATTGCAGTAAACAAAGAGTTGTTCCGTTTGCCGAAGGTTCTTCCTTTGGCTTTTAATACATTGAATATCGGGGGGAAAATGGGGGTAATTACTTTCCATTCTTTGGAAGACAGGATTGTAAAAAAATATTTCCGCAATCTAGCAAAACAGTGTGTTTGCCCTCCGGAACAACCGATATGTATATGTGGAGGTATGCCATCGGCAGAAATATTAACCCATAAGCCGGTGGTTCCAAGCGGACGGGAAGTGAATGAAAATTCCCCTTCCAGAAGTGCAAAGCTACGGGTAATTAGAAAACTGCATGAAGTTTCTGATGAACGGGCACGGTTTGTTCTTCCGGAAGCTGTATAACGGAGTTGAGCTCATGAAACAGTCGAATAATTTTATCAAAAGTCTTTTGCTGTGTGTTGTTGCAGTTTGTATCCCGGGTTTTTTAGCGGTAGAAGGAATTCAAGCCCGCAGATATGCAGCGTTGGAAAATGAAATAGCGGCGCTTGAAGTGCAGCAACGGAATTTGGTAAACAGTAATAAAAATCTTATTACTGGAATCAGTCTTCTTTCAAGTACAGATCGAATAGAGCAGATTGCGTCAGAAAAACTTAATATGCGCATTGCTGAAAGCAGTGAAATAATCCGGGTTGAAGTACAACCTGATTCAAATAAATAACAGCAGGGATATATGGTGAGTATACAGAATCAATGTCAGCAGAAACAAACATTGCTTTCGTTTTCAGAAACACTTCGTGCTGTTTCCGGACGATGTTTGTATGCCCCGAAACCTGATAACCAGTTCTTTTTTTCTTCCGTAGTTACAGATAGTCGTGATGTAACTACGGGGGCCTTGTTTGTTCCGCTGATTGGAGAGCATCTGGACGGACATCGTTTTATTGTTCCGGCTGCGGAAAACGGTGCTAGTGTTATTTTTATTGATCAGGAAAGTTGTGATTGTTTGGAAACTGTTGCCAGAGAAATCCGGGAACAGTATGAGGTAACATTCATTGTTGTCAGGAATACGCTGCATGCGCTTCAGGCACTGGCAGCTGCTTATGTCAGGAAATTTCCGTCGTTGGTTAAAATCGGTATTACCGGTTCAAGTGGAAAAACAACAACAAAAGAACTTATAGCAGCAATTCTTTCCCGCAAATATCCTGTTGTGATGAATGAAGGTAATTTGAATTCAGAGACAGGACTTCCTCTTTCTGTTTTTAAAATTAAGCCGGAACACCGGATTGGTGTTTTTGAGTTGGGAATGAACCGGAAAGGTGAAATTGCGGAACTTGCTTCGGTTCTTTGTCCTGATATTGCAGTCGTTACAAACATCGGTTCTGCCCATATCGGTATTCTCGGCAGCCGGGATGCAATTGCGTATGAAAAAAAGCAGATTTTTTCACAGTTTACCGGTTCCCAGACAGCATTCATTCCTTCCGGTGATGATTACAATGAATTCCTTGCGGAAAATGTTTCGGGTAAAATTATCCGGTATGATTCATCTATAAATGGAATCAGTGGTATTGTTCCGGTAGGACTGGCTGGTACCGATTTTATGTTGGGAGATCTGCCGGTGAGGCTTCCTCTGCCAGGGGTAGGAAACCTGCATGATACGTTTGCAGCAGTTGCTGTTGCAGCATATTTGAAAATACCGCATGAAGATATTAAAGCGGGAATTGAATCAGTCAAACCGCTATTCGGGCGGAGTCAAATCGTATCCGGTGATGTTACGGTGATACAGGATTGTTACAATGCAAATCCTGATTCGATGGAACAGGCGCTTGATTTTGTACGTTGTCTTGATGTAGTGCCGAATCAGAAAAAAATTCTGGTGTTGGGTGATATGTTGGAGCTAGGGTGCTCCGCCGGTGAAGCTCATTCCAAGATTTTCGCGAAAGCAGTATCCGCAGATGCTTCCTGTATCATTTGTATCGGCAGCGAAATGAACCGGGCAGCCAGTAACAATAAGGCTATCATTCCAGACAATATAAATGTCTATTGTTTTAATGACGCCGATGATGCTGCAATTGAGCAAATTGCAGCAGTTTTGAAAACTGAAGTTACGCCCGGAGATGTTGTATTGCTCAAAGGTTCCCGGGGTATGCGACTTGAACGCCTCACTCCGTTTATTGCAAGAGGTGCTGTATGACCCGTCTTACTATTTTTGCGGAACGGCCGATGGATATTTACCGTAAAAGCGATACCGGTTTAATAATCAGTGTTATTCTGCTTTGGGGATTAGGGCTGCTTACGGTTTATGTCTGTTCCGCCGGTTACGGTTTGCGGGCTTTTGGCGATTCCCAATACTTTATTAAACGGCAAGTTTTGTTATCTCTGGCGGGTGTTGTTGTTTGTATTTGCTGTGCATCAATCAAAATGGATTTTATCCGGAAGTTGCTGCCGCTTATTTACATTGGTTCCGTAATATTGTGTCTGCTTGCTTTTGTTCCTGGTGTTGCATCTCCCAGAAACGGTGCTCACCGGTGGATTAACGTTCCTTTTACCGATGATACATTCCAGCCTTCGGAACTGGCAAAAGTTGCCGTAATATTGTTTCTTGCGAACTGGTTTGATAAACACGGGGATTTGCAGGGAGAGGAGCGTCCTTCGTTGATGGCTCCAATTGTCGGATTATGTCTTGTTGTAGCTATTGTCATGTTTCAAGATGATTTTTCTACGGCTCTGTTCATTCTTCTTATTGGTCTGTTAATGTTTTTTATGGCAGGGGCTCAGGTGTTAAAGTTGGTTCCATTTGTTTTTCTGGCTGTTGTTGCAATGCTCTTGTTTGTTTTTACTTCCCCGTTCCGTGTCAATCGGGTTATTGCATTTTTAAATCCCGAATATGATACTCACGGTTTTAATTATCAGACGGCTGCAGCCAGAACTGCTATCAGTGACGGGGGATTGCTGGGACAAGGCTTCGGAGCCGGATTGGATAAAATTAACCGGGTACCGGAAATCCAAACCGATTATATTTTTGCCGGATGGGCCGAAGCTATGGGATTTATAGGTGTTCTTGGATATTTTCTGCTGTTGCTGTTTGTTTCCTGGCGTGCATATAAAGTTGCCTTTTGTTGTAATAATAAATTTGGAGCCCTGACGGCATTTGGCGCGGCGTCATGTTTGTTGATTCAATCACTGCTGAATTGCGGGGTTGTATGTGGAGGATTGCCGGCAACGGGTATTACGCTTCCGTTTTTTTCTTACGGAGGTTCTTCCTTGGTGATTTCATTTTGTTTGTGCGGGTTATTAATTAATTTATCCCGCCGGCAAAATACGGATCAGACAGATTCTGATAACTAAAATATATGGTGGGTGTATATAAAGAAGGGGAATATGAGCGACAGTTATATTTATTCAGATATTGAAAGCTTTGTGACAGATAATACAGCCAGAAAAAAGACTGCAGACTCGAAATTACTGATTATAAAAGTACTGGTAGGTATACTTTGTGTAATTCTTGCTGTGGAAATCGTTGTGTATACGGTCATTATTCCAACATTAGTACCGGTTAAGATATCGTTTTCCGGTCTGCAACTGTATACACCGGAAGAAATGTACCGGATACTGGATGTTTCTTCTGATGAAACATGGTTCCAGTTTGATACTTCTGAAGCAGCAAGGCGGCTCGCAGCCTGTTCTTGGATAGAGGATGTAACAGTAGAAAAACATTTTCCTGATGTAATCCGCATTTCTGTTACTGAGCGGGTTCCTGTTGCGGTTACCTTTATTAATGATTCTGGAAGAACCATTCCGGTACAAATTGACAAAAACGGTGTCTTATTTTCTGCAAAAGAAGGTCAGTCATTAAGCCAGTTGCCGCTAATATCAGGTCTGCCGATAGAACATTTTGTGGAAGGTATGAGACTGCACAGCAAATACCGCCGATTGATGGAGCAGCTGGCAGAGATACAGCTGTTGCCGCAAAAATATCTTGCAGCGGTTTCTGAAATTCACGTGGAACCGAAAGACTATGGTAGTTATGATTTGGTTTTATATCCAATTCATTCAAAAATCAAGGTTTATACCGATAGAACTTTAAATGAAGATGCGTTACAATATATGATTGTAGTCTTGGATGTGGTTGAATCAATAGCATCTGATATTGCGGAAATAGATTTGAGGTATGGGTCTGTTTCTTTTCGTACTACGTCCGGCTCTGCATTGTAATGGAGGATTTATTTGAGTGATATTATCGTCGGTCTTGATATAGGAACCTGTTTTATCAGGACTGTTATAGGCGAATTCACAGAAAATGATACGATTCAGATTATCGGGGTCGGTAAAACTGCATCTCCCGGTCTGCGGAATGGAACTATTGTCAATATTGAAGCCGTCATGCAGGCGGTAAAGAAAGCAATTGAGGATGCCGAAATGGTGTCCGGCTATGAAGTACAGGCATGTGTCACGGCAATCGGCGGCGGACAAATTGAAAGCTGGGATTCAAAAGGTGTTGTAGTCGTTTCCGGCAAAGGAAACGAAACCCGGGAAATCAATGAATCTGACATGGCCCGGGTGATTGAAGTTTCAAAAGCGTTATCCATTCCCCCTGACCGGCAGATTCTTCATGTGGTTCCCCGTTCGTACATTGTGGATGGGCAACAGGGAATCAAGGATCCAAAGAATATGCTGGGTGTACGGTTGGAAGCAGAAACCCATTTGGTAACGGCATCAAGTACATCTATAAAAAATTTGCAGAAGTGTATCGATCGGGCTGGCTACCGGGTCGATGGTGTTACGCTTAAAACCCTTGCTGCAACCCAGGCGGTAATGACTGATGATGAACTGGATTTAGGGTCTATACTGATTGATATGGGCGGTGGTACAACAGATGTTCTTGTGCTGTTGGACGGGGCACCGGTGTGTACTCTTTCCATACCGGTGGGCAGTTCTTATGTGACAAATGACATTGCTATTGTTAAAGGTATCCCGTTTGATACGGCGGAACGGATTAAACTGAAGTCTGGTTGTTGCTGGGAACCATTGCTGGAAGAATATGAAGAAGTAATCATTCCCGGCGTCGGAGGACGGGGACCGGAAGCGATTCCTCGTACGGAAATCTGCCAGATTGCACAGGAGCGGGTTGCAGAAATATTCAATATGATCCGGGCGGAGATTGTCAGAAAAACAAGCCTGACGCAGCTTTCAGGAAATGTTGTTTTAACCGGGGGTGGCGCACTGTTGCCAGGTGTTGCGGAGCTTGCCCAATATATTTTTAAAACGTCCGCTGTCAGAATTGGTATTCCCAGTAATTTAGGGGGTATTGTAGAAGAATATCGGACACCGGAGTTTGCAACCGCAGTAGGGTTGGTGGTAAGTAATACTGCTTTACGCCGGCATATTGATACAAAGCACAGCAATAAATATAATGAACAGGAATCGCGGAAAGGCAATCATTTGGGATCAAAACTTGCGCGTATTCTAAATGAATTTTTTTGATGGATAATATAGTTGGGTTGGGAGGAATATATGCTTGATGATTTATCCGTAGTGAGTGAGCCGCCATTAAAACAGACGGTGATTAAAGTTGTCGGTTGTGGCGGCGGTGGATCAAATGCAGTAAACCGGATGATTGAAGCCGGATTGGATAATGTTGAGTTTATTGTTGTAAATACTGATTTACAGGCATTGCGCACATCAAAAGCATCCAAGAAACTGGGCATCGGGTCAAAGCTGACCGGAGGATTAGGGGCTGGCGGTAAACCGGAGGTCGGGGAAGCTGCTGCTCAGGAAGATGCAGAACAGATAGAAAATGTATTGAAAGGCGCAAATATGGTTTTTGTTACAGCCGGGATGGGCGGCGGTACTGGAACCGGTGCTGCGCCTGTTGTCGCACGGATTGCAAAATCACTGGGTGCCTTGACGGTAGGTGTTGTTACCAAACCTTTTGATTTTGAAGGCAAAGTCAGAATGAGATATGCGGAAGAAGGAATCCGGCGTCTTCATGAGGAAGTTGACTCTTTAATTGTTATTCCCAATCAAAATTTATTGAAAATATTGGATCGGAAAACACCGGTCAGCCAAGCATATCTGCGGGCAGATGATGTTTTGCGACAAGGCGTACAGGGAATTTCAGAAGTTATTACTAAAAGCGGTATGGTTAATCTTGATTTTAATGATGTCAGGACAACTATGGAAGGTAAAGGTGATGCTATTATGGGAATCGGTATTGGAACCGGTGAAAACAGGGCTGCCGATGCTGCTACCCAGGCTATCAACAATCCGCTGCTGGAAGATTCCCGAATCGATGGGGCAAAAAATATTCTCATCAATATTACCGGTGGGGATACAGTTTCGATTCATGAAGTGGATGAAGTTGCCCAGATTATCAAAGCGGCGGCAGATCCGGATGTATATCTGATATATGGACATGTTCTTGATTCCGATATGCAGGATGATTTAACAGTAACCGTGATTGCCACCGGATTTAACTCGGAAGCGGATCTCAGCCTGCAGCACGCAGAACAAGTTGCCTCTTCTGCAGCTGAAATGCCGGGCAACACTATGTCAATCGGACAATTTACATCGCTGAAAAAACCTGCTGTTGCTGCCGGTAATATAAAGCCGATACCTGATCGTATGCTGACACAGGATTTGTTTTCCGGTACAGAAACACAGCCGTCTGGTGGTGCATCCGGGCAAAGCGCAGGTGTTGATACTCAGAAAGCAGAGCAGATGAAAAGCAGCGGTGGTCCCCGTTTTTCCGGAGCCGGCGCAATCCCGTCTGCAAATGATTTGAAAACACCGCCATATCTACGGAACCGGATTCATCTGGGAGATTAACAATCCATGTCAGAACATCCGGTATATGACGATGCAGTTGAAAGGCTGCTTTCCCGTTTTTACTCCCGGCTTCTTGCTGTTGAACGGAAAGCCCCGCTGACTGCAGAGACATACCGGACAGCGGTGGAAATTTTTCTTCACTGGGTTTCTGATAAAGTCGGCACTGATTTACAAGACAGGCTTTCTTCCCTGTCAGTTACTGATATTGTATATTACTTTACCTGGAGGAAAACCGGGGGAGTGGATGAATTGACTGTTGCAAAAGATGTTTCTGCGCTCAGGGCTTTCGGAAACTTTCTGGTGGGAATACGTATCTGGAATGAAAATCTTGTGTTGCAGATAGAACGCCCAAAGATACACCGGAATTTACCACGGGTACTGGAACCGGAGCAGGTGGACACATTGCTGGCTGCTATAGATATATCAACACCGTTGGGAATCCGAGACAGGGCGTTGTTCGAGTTAATTTATTCCTGTGGATTACGGATAAGTGAGGCGTCTGGACTATTACTTCAAAATGTACATCTTCAGGAACGGTTTATGGTCGTTCTTGGGAAAGGTGGAAAAGAACGGATGATTCCTTTCGGGTATGATGCCTGGTTCTGGCTTTCCCGATGGCTAAACGAAATCCGTCCAGGATTGTCCGGCCGCAATAACCCTGCAACGGTGTTTTTGAATTCCCGTGGACAACCACTGTCCCGGAAGGGGATTTGGAAGCGCTTTCAGGATATTGAAGCTGTTTCAGGTGTTTCCGCAAAAGTTCATACGCTCCGGCATTCTTTTGCAACGCACCTTCTTGCAGGCGGTGCTGATTTGCGGTCTGTGCAGGAACTGCTCGGTCATTCTGATCTTGCAACCACACAAATATATACCCATATTGATAATGAAGAACTACAATTATATCATGAGGAATTTTTTCCAAAACGCGGAGGTTCAAAATGAAGAAAACATATATTATGATTGCAGCACTTTCGTGCGGTATGATGCTGACATCCTGCGGACCGAATACAAAAACCATAAAAAGGATGCAGGCTCTTGAAGAAGGTGTATCCAGTCCTACAACGGTTGAAGAATTGAAAACAGCAATTGAAAAATACCAGAATCGGGTTGAAGATATTATTCTGGCTGATCAACAGACAGGGATTTGGTACAAAATGCTTGGTTCCCGGTATTTGGATAATGAAATGTATGGAAAAGCATTGGATGCATTCCGTATGGCAACAGAATATTACCCTGCCAATCCTAATTTATATTATTATGTCGCAGTTTGTGCCGGCTTCATGTCAAAACAGGCTCTGGATTATGGTGCAACTGGCTCAACTGCGCAGAAATTTAATTATCTAAAACTTGCTGAATCCGCATATTTGCGTTCGCTTGAACTTGATCCCCGATATGCTCGTTCCTTGTATGGACTTGGTGTATTATATGTAAATGAACTAGAAGAACCGGAAAAGGCTATTCCGTATTTAGAAACATTGCTGACGATTGAAAAAAGACATACAGATGGTATGTTCGCATTGAGGAATGCATATTATTCCACATATGATTTCGATAAAGCTTTGGAAATAAGTGACCGGATTATTGAAACAACAACTTCTCCTGAAAAGAAGGCTCAGGCAGAAGCTGATAAAAAGACTATTCTGGAACAAGCGTATGCCCAGTGATTTGTTGTCACTGGCACTGGCATCATTGCAGTTTCTTTCATTCAAAGAAAAAATTATTCTGCAAAAGAAACTTGACAATATTACTGACCTTGCAGTACTTTCTATAGATGAAATGTCTTTTCTGATTGGTAGAAAAGTACGGTCCCGGTCTTGGAACGGCAAAGCGGTGCTTAAACAGGTAGAACAGAGCGCTGCATTGTTGAATGCTTTCAATATCGGTTTTGTTTTGCATGAGGATGCCGCATATCCGGCGCTGGTCCGGGAAATATATGATCCGCCGTTTATGCTTTTTTACCGGGGGGATATTTCCGTAGCCGGATGTCCGTGTGTTTCGGTTGTAGGTACGAGACATCCTTCTTCCGGCGGTATGAAAAATGCTGTTGCGTTTGCCCGGGAAGCTGCCACCGATGGTTGCACGGTGGTGTCAGGGCTTGCGTTTGGTATCGATTCCGGAGCACACCGGGGGGCTGTTTCTGTTGCCGGCCGTTCAATCGGCGTTTTGCCTTGTGGTGCAGATGCAGTGTTTCCTGTTGCAAACCGGAATCTTGCCCGGGCTGTGCTGGATAACGGCGGTTGCCTGCTTTCAGAATATCTTCCGGGAACGCCGCCGGCGAAATTCCGGTTTCCGCAGCGGAACAGGATTATTTCCGCTTTGTCACCGGTAACGGTTGTCGTGGAAGCGCCTCCTGGGTCCGGGGCTTTGATTACCGCGGATTTTGCGTTAGAACAGGGGAGAGATGTTTATATTCATGCTGGTTCTGCACAGGAACCGGATTCATCCCGGTCCGGAACTTCCGGATATATCAGGGACGGAGCTCCGGTGATTTCTTCGTACGAAGATTTCTGTTTGTGCCGTTCATCAGCTCCGGGAATGCTTTATTGTAAACAGGATAAACAATTGTTATTATAGAGGATGCTTATGGCCGAAAAAAAATCCACATCTCGGAAAAAAACACAGAAATCAACGCTTGTTATTGTCGAATCCCCTGCAAAGGCAAAGACAATAGAAAAATACCTTGGCCCCGGGTATACGGTTAAAGCATCTATGGGACATTTAATCGATTTACCGAAGTCCCGGTTGGCAATTGATGTGGACCATGGATTCAATCCGGAATATATTACAGTCCGGGGCCGGGCAAAACTGTTGAAGGAGCTTCAAAAAGATGCAAAAAAAGCAGATGAAGTATTGCTGGCAAGTGATAATGACCGGGAAGGGGAATCTATTGCCTGGCATTTAAAGCACTCCTTTGAAGATAAGACGACCGCACCTATCAAGCGTATTGTTTTTAATGAAATTACACCCCAAGCAATTACAGAAGCCGTAAAACATCCCGCTGACATTGATGAATCTAAAGTAAATGCTCAAAAAGCCCGGCGGGTGTTGGACCGGTTGGTGGGATATAATTTATCCCCGCTTTTATGGAAAAAGGTAAAAAACGGCTTGTCTGCAGGAAGGGTTCAGTCTGTGGCACTTCGGTTGATTTGCGAACGGGAAGCGGAAGTTGAAAACTTTATTCCTGATGAGTATTGGAGTCTTGATGCAGATTTTATAAAAGGAAAATCAAAATTTACTGCCCAGTTGGTACAATATGCGGGAGAGAAACCGGATCTACCCAATGAAAAAGCTGTACAGCGGATTATTGATGAAATCAGCAGTTCTGATTGTGAAGTAATTGATATAAAATTTACAGAAAAAACAGTCCGCCCTAAGCCTCCGTTTACGACATCTAAGCTCCAGCAATCGGCGGCAAACAGGCTCGGCTTTACTTCCCGCAAAACCATGCAGATTGCCCAGCAGCTGTATGAAGGTGTTAATATCGGGGCAAACCGGGTCGGTTTGATTACATATATGCGTACTGATTCTGTGCGTATTGCTCAAACCGCGATTGATGAAGTCCGGAATTGGCTGAAAGAACAGTATCCGGCAGAGCTTCCCGAGCAGCAAATAGAGTATACGGTCGGAAAAAAAGCACAGGATGCCCATGAGGGTATCCGGCCTACCTATGTTTCATATACACCGGATTCTGTAAAAGAATACCTGTCTAGAGATCAGCTGCGGCTGTATACCATTATTTGGGAACGTTTTGTATCCAGCCAGATGAATAATGCGAAAACCAGAACAACCAGTGTTGATATCCGTTCAGGAAATGCTGTATTCAGGGTGTCCGCCAGTAAGCTTGTTGAGAAAGGGTTTTATAAAGTTATAAAAATTCTGTCTTCAAAGGAAGATTCAACAGGAGCTTTACCGGTGCTGAAAATCGGCGAAAAGGTTACTGCAGAAAAATTTTATCCTGAGCAGCATTTTACCCAAGGTCCGGCCCGCTACACCGATGCTTCAATTGTAAAAACCCTGGAAGAAAAAGGTATCGGCCGGCCGTCAACTTATGCTCCGATTATTTCGGTTCTTCTTGACCGGTATTATGTGACCAGAAGTAATAAGCAGCTTGTTCCGACACAATTAGGAAGGATGATTAACGATATACTGGTAGAATCTTTCCCCGAAGTGGTTAATGAAAATTTTACAGCCCGTATTGAAAGTGAGCTTGATGAGGTTGAAGAAGATAAAATCAAATGGGCTGAAATGATTGGGGAATTTTTCTTCCCGTTCCGGAATAAAGTTGAAAATGTGATGGCAACCCATGAAAGCTTTAAAGGTATGATGGATGAGCCGACAGATATAATCTGTGAAAAATGTGGAAAACCAATGGTAAAAAAACTGGGAAGATTCGGTTTTTTCCTTGCCTGTTCCGGTTTCCCGGAATGCCACAATACCCGTTCCATACCGCTGGCAAAGTGCCCCCGTCCCGGGTGCGGTGGTGATATTGTTGCCCGGAAGACAAAAGGACGGGGTAAAGAATTCTACGGCTGTACAAATTATCCTGAATGTGATTTTATCAGTCATTTTAAACCCATCAATGCGTACTGCCCGAAATGCGGACAGTTTTTGGTAGAAAAATACGATAAAAAGAATGGTACCTATAAAGCGTGCATCAACCCGGACTGTGATTATCTGCATTCCGGTGATGACGGGGCGGATATTCCTGCTGCTGACCGGGAAGAGTAAGGTATGAAAGATTGTTCCGGCAGCGTAAAAAATGTTCCTGATAACCTCAAAGCAGTTGTAGAAGAATTCCTGCTGTATCAGGGCAGCGTCCGTAATTTGTCAGTAAATACGTTAACTGGTTATCAGAACGATTTAGAAAAACTGTGTCTGTGGCTTGGGGAGGATTGTCCTGTCGGTTCTGTGACGGCGGAAGATATCCGTTTTTGCATCGGAAAACTGTCTGAAAAAAAAGCCGCACCGGCGAGTATCAATAGATTTCTTGCTGCGGTTCGTTCTTTGTTTGCCTATTGTCGGCGTTTTGGTTATATTACATATGATCCGGCACAGGAAGTGCACACCGTCAGGCAGCCCAAACTGATGCCACGGTTTATGACGGTGTCAGAAGTAAATGATTTGTGTTCCCAGCCTGAAAAACAGGAGATTTTATGGGAAAGCAGAGATACGGCACTGTTTGAATTGTTGTATTCTTCCGGTTGCCGTGTTTCCGAACTGTCTTCTTTGAAACTGTCCGATTTTTCTGCTGATTTTAAATCGGCAGTAGTTACCGGTAAAGGAGGTAAAGACCGGTGGGTGTTTTTCACACCGGAAGCGCGGAACGCTTTGAAACAATATTTACCTGAACGGCAGCAACATATACATCAGGAACATCCAGTTCAGGAACTGTTTATTAATCTGAAAGGTACACCGCTGACCGCACGGGGAATCCGGTATATTATATCCCGGTATTCCGGCGCAGAAGGAACAAACCGTCCGGTATCGCCACATGCGTTCCGGCATACTTTTGCAACGGCTATGCTTGCCAATGGAGCAGATATCCGTGTCGTACAGGAGATGCTGGGACATTCCAGTATTTCTACTACACAGCGGTATACACATATTACAACAGATCATCTTGTCCGGATGTACAACCGGGCACATCCCCATGGAAGTCCTGAAAAAGATGAATCTGACAGGAGTACGCAATGAAATATCCCGAAATCCGTAGTACAACAGTTATTGCGGTACGGAAAGATGGCCGGGTTGCAATGGCCGGAGACGGGCAAGTTACTATGGGTAACACTGTTATGAAAGGCAATGCCCGTAAAGTTCGCCGGTTGTATGACGGAAAAGTTTTAACAGGATTTGCCGGAGCAACCGCAGATGCCTTTAATCTGTTTGATAAGTTTGAATCAAAAATAAAGGAATATGCCGGTGATTTAACCCGGGCGGCAGTTGAACTTGCAAAACAGTGGCGGACAGACAAAGCTCTCCGCCAGCTGGAAGCCTTGTTACTGGTTGCCGACAAAGATAGAATATTGTTGATTTCTGGAACCGGAGATGTTATCGAACCGGAAAATGATGTTCTGGCTATTGGTTCGGGAGGAAATTTTGCCTATGCAGCGGCACTGGCATACTTGGATGCTTCCGATTTAACTGCCCGGGAAATAGCGGAAAAAAGTCTGGAAATTGCAGGTAATATCTGTATTTATACAAATCATCATGTCACTGTGGAGGAACTGTAGGGTGGACCAGCAGAAAATCAATGTCGCAAATATTTCCCGTGAGCTGACTCCTAAACAGATTGTGGAGCAGCTTGATACATATATCATTGGACAGCATCAGGCCAAAAAAGCCGTTGCCATTGCTTTGAGGAACCGGTATCGGCGGTTGCAGCTGCCGGAAGATATCCGGGATGAAGTTGCCCCAAAAAATATCTTGATGATAGGTCCGACTGGTGTCGGTAAAACAGAAATTGCCCGCCGGCTGGCAAAGTTATGCAAAGCTCCGTTCCTTAAAGTGGAAGCAACAAAATATACGGAAGTCGGGTATGTCGGCAGGGATGTGGAATCCATGGTACGGGACTTAATGGCGGTTGGTTATAACATGGTGAAAGAAGAGATTCAGGAGACACTCCGTACCCAAGCAGAAAGTCGGGTTGAGGACGATTTGCTGGATTTATTGCTGCCCGGAAGTGGCAGTCGGCAGGAACCGGATACGGATTCTGTTCTCCCTGTTTCTATTTTCGGAAATCCAGTGCCATCATCTTCCGCAGGAACATCATCCGGTTTGACTCCGCCTACTACTGGGGACGGAGAGATTTCCACCAGGGAAAAATTCCGCAGGATGCTCAGGGATGGATTGCTGGAAGACAGGGAAGTAGAGATTTCGGTAAAAAAACAGAATTCCATGCCTTCAATGGAAATTTTTGCCGGAGGTAATATGGAAGACTTAGAAGCCGGAATGAGGCAGATTACATCATTGTTTACCGGCGGAAAAGCCCGAAAGAAAAAAGTGACAGTTCATGAAGCACGGAAAATTCTGGTGGATGATCATCTTGACCGGATGGTTGATACGGACAAAGTCGCTGATGAAGCGAAAAACAGGGTGGAGCAATCCGGTATTATTTTCATTGATGAAATTGATAAAATTGCGGTAAAAGGAGAACGGGGAGGTCAGGATGTGTCCCGGGAAGGTGTTCAGCGGGATATCCTTCCGATTGTAGAGGGTTCAAATGTGAATACAAAATATGGTGTTGTAGATACCACTCATATTTTGTTTATTGCAGCAGGAGCCTTCAATCTGGCTTCTCCGTCAGATTTGATACCGGAACTGCAGGGACGGTTTCCGCTACGGGTTGAACTTGATTCCCTTCATGTAGAGGATTTCAAGCGTATTCTTTTGGAACCGAAAAACGCGCTCACCCGGCAATATGCGGCACTTTTGGCAACGGAAAATGTCACGGTTACATTTGATGAATCTGCTATTGACCGGATGAGTTTTCTGGCGGCTGATGTTAATTCCCGTTCCGAAAATATTGGAGCCCGGCGGCTGCATACTATTATGGAAACGCTGCTGGAAGACCTGTCTTTCACTGCTGATGAACACGCAGGTGAAACCGTTGTGATTACCAGCAGTTATGTAGATGAACGGCTCAAGGATATTGTCGAAAACCAGGATTTATCAAAATATATACTCTAGCTTTATTTTATTCTAAACTCCCGGCGGCAGATGCCGAATATTATTATAGGGTGGTAGGATTTTTTAATTATGCAACACACTACCGCCGGGGGATAGAATAGGATGAATTCTTTTACACGTTCCGTAGATTTACTGCACCGGGCAATGGATGCCAGTACACTCCGGTATGAAGTTTCTGCAAATAATCTGGCAAACTCTGAAGTTCCTAATTTTAAACGTACATCTGTTAATTTTGAGAGTCAGTTAAAGCGGGCTTTGGAATCAGAAAAGAATGCCGGTGATGCTTTTCAGATGACGGTAACAGATCCCCGCCATATTGCTTCAGAACCGGTGATGGATTACCGTTCTGTAGAACCCCGCCGTGTTACTGATTATTTGACTACGTCAAAAGCAAATGGAAACAATGTTGATGCAGAACAAGAAGCAATGGAAATTTTAAAAACACAGTTGAATTATCAGCTGTTAACACAAATGCAGGCATTTGAATTTTCCCAGATTAAAATTGCAATGCAGAAATAGTGAGGTATAGCAATGGGTCTTTTTTCTAGTATTAATATAGCAGCAACAGGAATGAGCGTTGAACGGTTGCGTACAGATGTTATTGCCGATAATATTGCTAATGCTTCTACAACGAGGACTCCTGAAGGCGGAAAATTCCAGAAAAAAAGTGTAATTTTAACATCTATCGGGCAAGAGACTGTTTTCCGTACTCCTTTTGTTCCGTCTGATATTGACAATGGTCCTGGTGCCGGTGTTAAAGTCAGCCGGATTGTTTCTGATACTTCCCAAGGGCGGCTGGTGTATGATCCAACCCATCCTGATGCCATAAAATCAGGACCCAATGCCGGTTATGTTGAATATCCTAATGTCAACATTGTAAATGAAATGGTTGATTTGATTTCTGCGTCCCGGGCGTATGAAGCAAATTCCTCTGTGATTCAGGGTTCCAAAGAAATGTTCAGCAGTGCGCTGGAAATTGCACGCTGATTTGTGTAGAATGACAATATCTATGTGCAGGAGGTTTACTGATGAACGGAAATTTTGAAATGTTACGGACAAATGCAGCCCATATAGGTGCTGCCCCCATTGTATCTTCCGGTGCACGTACTGGAATGGCGGTAGCAAATGAAGCGGGCAAGCGGAATATCAGCGGTACATTTGAACAGTATCTGGTAGACGCTGTTGAATATGTTAATGGGAAACAAATGGCTTCCGCACAAAATGTGGAAACATTGATTACAGATCCCGATTCAATTGATATACATGATGTAACAATTGCGATGGCAGAAGCGAATATGTCGCTTAGTCTTGCCCAAACCGTAATTGACCGTCTTGTTAACGGTTGGAATGAAATTACAACCACCCGCTGACAGAGCTGTATCTACTGATGGTGTGCAAAGGATAAAACCTTGTCAGTATAGTAAATGTGTGATACACTAGTATATAAATTGTTATCGGTTCGTTCGTTGGAGGGGTTTCTCTCCTATTGGGAGGCATAGATGAACGAATGGCTTAAAAAGGTCGTTTCTTCTGTAAAAGAATTGTGGTCCAAGTGGACTCTGGTTCAAAAAATCTTATTATTTGGAATTATCGCAGTTGTTGTTCTGGCTCTTGTGATGATGATCCGTTTCTCTGCACAGCCCACAACGGTGCCTTTGTTTGATGTCGCGATTACTGATACAACGGTTCGGGATAATATTATGTTCCGTCTGGCGGAAGAGAATGTTGATGCAGAAGTGAATTCAGCCGGAATCATATCGGTTAAAGATGAAGCAACAGCCCGGCGGATGCGGTCTGTTTTAATCCGGGAGGATTTAGTTCCCACATCTATGGATCCATGGTCTTTATTCGACGTAGAACGCTGGACAACGACTGATTTTGAACGCAATGTCAATCTTCAACGGTCAATAACACAGGTTGTAAAGCAACATATTGAAGCTTTGGACGATGTGGATAGTGCTAATGTTGTCCTGACGATTCCCGAGCGGGCAACATTTGCTTCTGAACAGAATCCTACTACGGCAAGTGTTATTATCTATCCAAAACCAGGTAGCGATATAACAACAAATAAGAAAAAAATTCAGGGTATCCAGAAACTTCTGCTTCGTGCAGTGGAGGGTTTGACAGAAGAAAATATTTCTATTGCAGATTCTTCCGGTACTATAATCAATGATTTTACCGGTATGGAAGCAAGCGAACGGGTTGATATCATTGCAAAAGAACAGAAATTGATTAAACAGCTTGAAATGGAATACCGGGCAAAAATCCTTAATTCCCTGCAGCAGATTTTTGGTCAGGACAGGGTACGGGATTTGAATATTAAAATTGACATGGATATGTCAAAACGGCTTGTTTCCGGTACGGAATATTCTCCTATTGTAAAAAAGGCGGATAATCCAGATACAGTATATGATGATTCTGAATTGCTGGATTATTTACCCATTTCATCGGAAACGGTAACCAAACGTTGGACCGGAACCGGTTACAATCCGGAAGGTCCTGCCGGTGTGGAAGGACAGAATCCTCCGGTATATTCTGACATGTCCAATTTATACGGTACATCAGAAGAGACCGGGGTAAAACAAAATAATGTTATTAACACCATGGAATATCAGGAAGAAAAGAGTCCTGCTATTGACCGGGTTACTGTATCTGTGAACATTGACGGTACCTGGACCCGGAAGTATGACGAAAACGGGAATTTGATAATAAATCCGAACGGAACAATTGCACGGGAGTATATTCCCGTAGAAGCATCTGTGTTGTCCAGTGCAACAAAACTGGTACAGGATGCCATAGGATATAACAGCAGCCGGGGAGATTCTGTAACGGTTCAGAATATCCAGTATGACCGCACTGCACAGTTTGAAGAAGAGGATATGGCGTTTATCCGGGCAAAACAGCAGCGTACAACAATTCTGCTGGTAATTACCGGTATTGCAGTTGTCTTGCTGGCATTTATGATATTCCGCTTAATCAGCCGGGAAATCGAACGCCGCCGCCGGTTGCGGCAGGAAGAACTGTTGCGCAAAAGCCAGATGGAACGGGAAAGAACTATTCTGGAAGCAGAGCAGGCCGGTATGGAAGTTACCATGTCTGCGGAAGAACGGCATCGGACAGAGCTGCAGGATTCTGTAATTATGATGGCAAAAGAGCATCCTGAGGATGTTGCAATGTTGCTTCGTACTTGGTTGATGGAGGAATAAAATGACAGATCAGTCCGCTACAAAGGGGAAAACAGGTTCCTCCGGCAGTAAGAAAAGCAAAGATTTTAAAAACTTGACTGGCCGGCAAAAAGCAGCGATATTCCTCGTTTCGTTAGGTTCTGAAGTATCGTCTGTTGTTTTTAAGCATTTGCGGGAAGATGAAATAGAAACGTTGACTTTTGAAATTGCCCGTATCGATAATATTGATGCGGAAGTCAAAGATGCAGTTCTGGAAGAATTTCAGGAATTGATGTCTGCACAGAATTTCATCACTTCTGGTGGTATCGATTATGCTCGTGAACTGCTGGAAAAATCTTTGGGCAGTCAAAAAGCAATTGATATTATTAACCGGCTGACCAGCTCTCTTCAGGTTCGACCTTTCGATTTTATCCGCAGGACAGATCCCGCCCATTTGTTGAACTTTATCCAGCAGGAGTATCCCCAGACGATCGCATTGATTTTGGCATATTTGGATCCGAACAAAGCATCTGTCATATTGCAAAATTTACCGGACGATATACAGAGTGAAGTTGCCCGTCGTATTGCGACTATGGACCGGACATCTCCTGATATCTTACGGGACGTTGAGCGGGTTCTGGAAAAAAAACTTTCTACTTTGTCTAGTGAAGATTACACTGCAGCCGGAGGTGTCGAAAGTATTGTTGAAATCCTTAACTTGGTTGACCGTTCTTCGGAAAAGTCGATTATCGAATCTCTGGAAGAAGAAGATCCAGATTTAGCGGAAGAAATCAAAAAACGAATGTTCGTGTTCGAAGATATTGTTATGCTGGACGACCGTGCTATACAGAAAGTTATGCGTGAAGTTGATGCCCAGGAGCTTGCAAAAGCATTGAAGGCAGTTGATACTGAAGTTCAGGATAAAATATTCAGAAATATGTCGAAGCGTGCTGCAAATATGCTGAAGGAAGATATGGAATTTATGGGGCCTGTCCGTTTGAAAGATGTGGAGGAAGCCCAGCAGAAAATTGTTTCAACTATCCGGCGGCTTGAAGATTCCGGAGAAATTGTTATCGCCCGCTCCGGCGAAGATGAACTGGTGGTATAATGTATGGCAAAAACTGTTTTTCACCCGAATGAAATTAAAAGCAGCGAAGAAAAAATCATGCTGAAACTGCCTCACGATTTTGAACCTGAGGTGGAAGAAGTGGAAGAACTTCCGGAACCGGAATATACCGGTCCGACGGTAGAAGATCTGAAACGGGAAGCAGAAGAATTCAAGATTCAATGGGAAGCTGAAAAACAGCAGATGCTTGAAAAAGCCCAAGCTGATGCAGACGCAATTGTCGCCAAAGCAGAGCAGGCTGCATTTGAACAGGTGAAACGCCAGACTGACCAGGCACAGGTGATAAAATCTGATGCAGAGCAGGAAGCGGCAGAGATATTGAAAGCTGCACAGGATAAAGCACAGTCATTGATTGCTGATGCAGAGCAGCAACAGCAGAAAATCCGGGATGATGCGTATCAATCTGGATTTGAAGAAGGCAAAGATCTGGGGTTTAAGGACGGCAGCCAGGAGGTAGAGCGTCTTGTGGATCGGCTGCATGTCATACTGGATCGTATTATGGATAAGCGGCAGGAAATTCTTGACGGTACGGAACAACAGATTGTAGAACTGGTATTGCTGATGACCCGTAAAATTGTCAAAATTATTTCCGAATCTCAACGGAATGTGGTTATGTCGAATGTGTTACAGGCCTTGCGCAAAGTGAAGGGCCGGGGCGATGTAACCGTCCGGGTTAATCTTGCAGATTTAAAGCTTACCACTGCCCATACTAAAGAATTCATGCAGGCAGTGGAAAATATAAAGAATCTGACTATAGCTGAAGATTCTTCAATTGACAGAGGCGGCTGTATCGTGGAAACTGATTTCGGTGCCATTGATGCCCGCATTTCAAGTCAACTTGCTGAGTTGGAGCAAAAAATATTGGAGATTTCTCCGATAAAAACCGTATCCAAAACAGGGGCTTTTGATTCCAATTCATAAAACATTCGGTATCCATGAGTTCATTTTTTGATAAATATATCAACAGTGTAAAAAATACGGAAACAATTCTCTATACGGGTACGGTAACTGCAGTACGGGGTATGTTGATTGAAAGTATTGGTCCTCGGTCTGTCATCGGTGAAATGTGTTCGATAAAACTTCTGAGAGGATGTGGCAGTGTACCTGCAGAAGTGGTAGGCTTGAACGGAACAACTGTCCAGCTCATGGCATACGGGGAAACCAAAGGAATAGAAATCGGCTGTGAAGTTGTCGCATCCGGACATGTGCTGCAGGTTGCGGTAGGAAATGAATTGTTGGGACGGGTTATCAATGCGGTTGGCAAACCCTATGATGATAAACCGGAAATTATTACCGATACATTTTATCCTGCGATTGCCCAGCCGCCGGCACCTCTTGAACGCAGGCCTGTGTCTGAACGGATTGTTACCGGCGTCAGGGCGATTGATTCCATGCTGGCTGTGGCAAAAGGGCAGCGGTTGGGTATTTTTGCCGGTTCAGGTGTGGGAAAATCAACCCTGCTCAGTATGATTGCCCGCAATACAAACGCTGATGTTAACGTTATTGCTTTGGTAGGAGAACGGGGACGGGAAGTCATTGATTTTATCCAGCGGGATTTAGGCGAAGAAGGTTTGAAACGTTCTGTCGTGGTTGTTGCGACTTCTGACCAGCCGTCTATTGCCCGGTTACGGGCTGCATATACAGCAACAGCGGTGGCGGAATATTTCCGGGATCAAGGGCGGGATGTGATGCTGATGTTTGATTCTGTTACCCGTTTTGCCCATGCCCAGCGGGAAATCGGGCTGGCTGCCGGGGAACCACCCGCTCAGCGTGGTTATCCGCCCAGCGTTTTTGACCTGTTGCCCAAACTGCTGGAACGCAGTGGCACAAGCCGTACCGGTTCGATAACAGGTTTCTATACAGTACTGGTTGACGGTGATGATATGGATGAACCGATTTCTGATAAAGTCCGGGGGACTTTGGACGGACATATCGTGTTAAGCAGAAAGCTGGCTCAAAGTGCTCATTTTCCTGCAATTGATATTCTGGGAAGTATCAGCCGTTTGTCAAAACGGGTATCCGGGGAACAGACACAGCTTGCTGTGCAAACCTTGCGGCGGAAAATTGCACTGTATGCAGAAAATGAGGATATGATTACAGTCGGGGCATACCAGCGGGGATCTTCTGCGGCGGTTGATGACGCAATTGACAGTCATGAAGCGGTGGAGGCGTTCCTGATGCAAGAAGAATATGTGCCGGCTCCGATTGGAGAAACCCTGCAACGGTTGGGTGATTTGGCGGGAATATCCATCCCTCCTGAAGAATATGCTGCTTTTTCCAGCAATAATATATCAGGTGTACAAGGGACGGGACCTACCGGTCAGATTTCGGATAAAGACAGAACTCCGGATAAACCGTCATCCGATGAACTGCGTCAGAGTCGGTTATGAAAAAATTTACTTTTTCCCTCCAAAAAATCCTTGACATCCGCGAATTTGAAGAAAAGCAGGCCCAGATTGAACTGGGAAAGGCTGTTGCTGAGACAAACCGTATCAGGATGGAATTGGAACGCATTGCCGCAGAACGGGTGCGGATAGTTCATCTCAAGGCAGATGTCGTGTCCCTGACAGAAATGATTGTTAAGGAACAGTATCTAACCCGTCTGGATATGACGAAAGACCGTTTACTGGAAGATTTAGCTGCAGCAGAAATTGTAGTGGAAGAAAAAAGGGCTGTTTTTACAGAAGCATTGAAAAAGCGTAAAGTTTTATCCCGGCTGAAAGAGCGGCAGTTCACTGCTTTCCGCCGGGATGTGCAAAAAGCAGAAGATATTGTATCAGATGATATTTCCTCTTCCCGCTTTCTGCGTGACAATCTTTCTAATATTTAAAATCACTGCCTCCGATAAATTCCCGGATAATAGATCTTCCCGGTACACTGCTTGCAGGTATGGGGGAAAAATTGTTCAGGAACCGCAGCAGCCGTGATGCTTCCGCATATTCCCGCTGCGTCGGATTGACACAGCGTAATAATGGTTCTGCATATACTTTCAGTACCGGCAGTTCATAATCCAATGCTGTGTTCAGCATGGCATCGGCTTTATCCTGAAAAGGAAAAATGTGGAGCCGCTCGCCCCGCTGGACACTGTCCCACATGGCGATTGTATCGGCTGCTGATTTTCCCCGGAACCGGGAATCCCGGACAATACGCCGTATCAGCCGGTTGTCACTGGTAGGAATCCGGTTGTGGTCGTCAAGATTCAACTGGGTTAAGGCGGAAAGATAAATTTTAAATTTATATTCTGGAGAAATCAGCGGTGTCAGTTTGTCGTTCAAACCGTGTATTCCTTCCATAATCAGAATATCCTGTGCATCAAGCCGCAGGGTTTTTCCGGTATAGAATCTTTTGCCTTCAGTAAAGTCATAGGACGGCAACGGAACTTCTTTGCCGTCAAATAAGTTTACCAGATCCTGGTTCAATTGGGCCACGTCCAGTGCTTCAAGACATTCATAATCATAATTTCCGTTTTCATCTTTTGGTGTTTCGGATCTGCCTACATAGTAGGAATCCAATTCAATGACTTTGGGACGGAATCCTAATGCTTTCAGTTGCAGCGACAGTTTTTTTGATGTAGTTGTTTTACCGGAACTTGAAGGCCCTGCAATCAGTACTATTTTTACATTGCACCGTGCCTGTATCATGTCTGCAATGTCTGCAATGCATTTCTGTTGGAATGTTTCTGCTGTATCAATAAAATCATTGGCTGCCCGTTTGTGAATCAGTTCATTTAATGAGGCAGCGGATGTCACTCCCAGAAGTTTTCCCCATTTTTTGTACCGTTCATATACAGAAAACAGCTGGGGAATGTCTTCAAACGGTGGTAGTGAATCAGGATTTGCCGTTGCAGGAAACCGGAGCAGAAATCCGTTGCCATACGGCATGATGTCAAAGACGTTTATTTTACCGGTGGACGGAACGAGCGGGCCAAAATATATATCTGAAAATCCGTTGACAGTATTTACAACTATTTTAGGTGGGCAAATATAATTCATTTGCCGGCGGGTTTCTATCTGGGCTGCCGAATCAAAAAGTTTCAGTGCGTCTTCATAGGACAACACGTCGGTATGAATCGGGAGATCAGCCTGTATCATTTCCTGCATGGTCTGCTTCAGCTGGTCAAGCTGCTGCCGGCTGAGCGGTTTATCTGTTTCCAGTGTATAGTAATAACCATATCCCAAACTATGCCCTACCAATAACCGGGTGCCCGGAAAACAGGCGTGGGCTGCTGCCGCTAAAATAAAACACAGGGAACGGCGGTATATCGCGGAACCATCCCGCGTACCCGGCAGTACCGCTTCCAATGTTGCGTTGATGTCAATGGATGAGCTCAGGGAACAGATTTCATTGTTGATCCGCACCGCCAGAATTTTTTCCGGTGTTGCACACAATCTGCCGGCAATTTCTGCTGCAGTAATTCCTGCGGCCGCAGAAATACTGGAGCCGTCAGGAAATGTTAATGTGATTTGTTTCATAAAGACAGTATAGCCGTGAAATTTATATTCCGCAAGGTTTATTTCCTTCCGGGTATTACTTCCAATACCGGTAAAAATGGAGTATAGTAAGAATATGCGAATTGCAATGTTTACCGATGCATATTATCCCCGGGTAAATGGGGTTGTTGTTTCCGTCCAGTCTTTTGCAGCTGAACTGCTGAAGTTGGGGCATACCGTGTGTATTGTGGCGGTAGAGTATCCGGATGATTATATTTTCGGCAGTGGAATTGATTCCACAGGAGGCAGAATCGACAATCCGAATTTTTCCATTGTCCGGGTTCCATCCCAGCCTATTATTTTTTCCAAGGAAGACAGGCTGGCCCGGTTTGAAAAATGGTTTTTTGTTAAAAAGAAAATGGACGCATACCGGCCGGATATTATCCATATAAACAGCGAATGGCTGATGGGGTATTTTGGTGCGGTGTATGCCCGGCTCAGAAAAGTTCCCTGTATTTTTACATTTCATACATTATGGGAAGACTATATCCAGAATTATGCACCCCTGCTGAACCGGAAAATATCCCATAAAATCGGACGAGATTTGGTTAAATTTTATTTGAGAAGTGCTGACCATATTCTGGCACCT
>CALXOI010000016.1 GCA_944389965.1 uncultured Treponema sp. | reverse complement strand
GCAGGGTTCAGGTTCAGGAAAAATTACCGGAAACTTCCTGGAAAGCCCGACATCGTTCTGCCAAAATACCATGCCGTGATTTTCATAAACGGCTGCTTCTGGCATTTTCATGAGCACTGCCCCAAGGCACATCTTCCGAAAACAAATACGGAATTCTGGAGTAAAAAGCTCACGGGAAACCGTAACCGGGATAAAGAAGAAATTGAACAGCTTTTAAAAAAAGACTGGAGGGTCGGCGTTGTGTGGGAATGTTCGATTACCGGCAAAAACCGGGCATTAAAAGTTTTGAATGTGTCGGAAGAAATTGCACTCTGGTTGGAAGAAGAAATTGAAGTAAATTTTAAGGAATTTTAATCACAAAATCGATTATATTGGAATGCATATATAGCCACAAACTCCGGCATGTTTTCAGGGAAAGTTATATCCGTATCAAACCCCAGCCCTGTACCAACGCCCGGACACCTCCACAGGAGGTTGGATACGTTATCCATAAGCCTAGGATACGTTATCCATAAGCCTAGGATATGTTATCCGTAAGCCTAGGATATGTTATCCGTAAGCCTAGGATACGTTATCCGTAAGCCTAGGATACGTTATCCATAAGCTATGGGAAAGATATGCAACCTCCTGTGAACAAGATCAGGTGCATATTCACTCTGCAAAATGGAAATACCGGTTATCCGGCACGGTACATCACCCTGCCCGGGCAGCGGAACCGGTTCCGCACGGAATACTTTTCTCTATCACAATATAAAGGAGTTACCGGACATTCCCCTGGTTTTTCAAAACAGCGGCCTTTTTATCTTTCAGTACATTCAGGATTATATCGGTAACCGTGTCTCTGTGTTCATTGTAATAATAGGGATACTGTATTTGGCGTCCGTCACTGCCGGGCCACATAATCAAAACACCGCCGTCGTTTTGCACATAGGTGTTGCCTTCCACTTTAGGCTGCCATTTCGCAGGGGCTCCCGTTTGCAGCAGTGGTCCCGTACTCAGGTAAAACACATTGTTAAGAATACGGAAGTTTTTTGATGCATTGGGGGCATTGTGTCCCATATAGGCAGAACCTGTAGCCTCCTTTGTACCCATATACCATCCGTATCCCGTGTATAAAAAATAATTTTCTTCTATTAAAACGTTTTCCATTCGGTGCCGTCCGTATCCGGCATTATCTTCCAGAGTAAAGAAAATCTCCACCGGCATATCGTTATAGGCGAAAATATTCCTTGCATAGGTTATGTTTTTTTGAACAACATTTCTGATATTTCCGGCTGACCGTCCCGTTACTGCCGGGTCTTCGGCAGGATCTTGATTGGAAACCCCGGCGTCATAGCACTGATAAATATAGCAGTCCGTTACCGAAAAATGATTGTAACTGCCGTCGCATTCTACCCCGTTGCCCATAATGACCGGTTCCCCGTTATCGTAGCGATAGTACTGGGGAGACCCGCCAATCCACCCGATTTCGCAAAAGGAAACATCATAACCCATGTCCCCGCCAAAAATACAATGGGAACCGGTATATTTTAAGCACAGATTGTGGAACACCGCTTTATCTGCCGGCAAAACAATATTCTGCCGTACCGCAAATTCAATGCTGTCAAAAACTTCTCCCGGGTTTCCGGCATCACAGCGGAGGTAGAGTGTTCCCGTCACTTCTTCCGGGTACTCCCCGTGGTCACAGGTATCCATAACCGTATACCGGAAGGGGGCTCCTTCGTAAAGGATACTGTCTGCTTCGGAAAAAAACATTAAATCTTCCGTTAATTCCGTTTTTACGTTAAAGGGCTGTCCTTCGTTCACGATAGACAGGTAACAGTCCATGTACCGGGGAGCAACTTTTTTGCCCCAGGAGTCACCCTCATTAAACACCAGAATTCCGCAGTCCATCATGTCTGTGTGATAAACCCAGATATTATCCGTCCCTTTCAGCAAAGACCATTTATCAGGATCTGCACCGTTTTCCGGGGAAGCATATATATTTGGTTTTGCCCCTTCTCCGTAAGCTGAATAGATAACGCCTTCCTGAGCCCATAACTGTCCCCGCCAAGTACCGCCCCGTTCAAAATACACCCCGTCGCCGGCAGAAAGATTGGCAGTATTTACCGCATCCAATGTTGCCCAGGCAGTTTGGGGAGACAAACCGTTATTTGTATCGTTACCGGTATTGGAAACGTAATATGCGGTACCTTTACACCTCATGGTATCGGTGTTGGTAAGGATTGCCTGTTTTTGAGCCTCTGCTGATGCAAGAAGTGCCCTGTCTTCGGCAGTGGGGGTTCTCATTTCCACAGCGTAGGGGTTGTATTCCAGCATTCCGGAATTATACAGCCTCACCGCAGCGGCAATGCCGGCATCTCTGGTCAAAGGTTGGTCAAGATGAAAATTTAACGCTTTGTCTCCGTCAAAAAAATGACGATGATAATGGACATCCATCCGGCGCTGCATCCAAAAAACTGCGGAGATAGGCACGGAACCGATAGGGTCTTCCCCTCCGTCGGGAAAAAACATATCGATTTCCCGTCCGGCATCGCAGTAAGGATAATCCCATGAAAGCTGGGAAAACAGCAAGTCGTAGTTTACGTAGTTTTCCGTACAGAATGCGTAATCCCGGGCATTGTATACGTTGTAGCCTAAAGCTTCTGCCGCCAACATCAGCAACACAAGGCCGTCATCCCGTTTCATGGTACGGTTAGGGAAAGCAGCTGCCTGCACATTTTGTTGCCACACAGATAAAGCAGACCTATCGCAAAGGGTAACCAAAGAAGTCAGCATATCGTAAAAGCCGGCAAAATCAGCTTCTGCGGCAAGGTTGGTTTCCCACCCTGCCGGCAGTATTCCCAATTCACTGGCAGTTTCTGTTCCGGTTTCAGTCACCGGGGTATTCCCCCAAATCAGGGATATTCCTGCTGTGATTGCAAAAATTAACGCTATACAAAACAGGCGCTTTTGATGCTCCATATATTCCTCTCCTGTATACCAAGGATTCCGGCATACGATTCCGGTAAAAACCCGTAAAATTATATCCGGACAATTATAATCCGGCATTGTTCGAATGTCAATTTTCTCCACAGGTTATGTGATATACTGCCAATGAACCTTGGCACACAGATAAACTTCCGTGATTTCCGTTCCTGATCACAGGATTTCCCGCAGAAAAAAATATACAATATTTTAATAAAAAATTATACTTTTAATCAATTTTATATTGACAATAAAACATTATACTTCAGACATAATGTAGCGTTGCTAC
Organism: uncultured Treponema sp.; assembly: GCA_944389965.1. Lineage (GTDB taxonomy): Bacteria > Spirochaetota > Spirochaetia > Treponematales > Treponemataceae > Treponema_F. The sequence goes on along the minus strand of CALXOI010000016.1, from coordinate 26,001 downwards.
TTTAAATGTAACTGCTGTACTGTGTTACAGCTTAACGGCGAAGGAGTCCTATGATGGAACAAGGAGTAAAAAGCAACTTTGCAAGGAGGGTAAAAGAATTAATGAAAGAAAACCGTTATTCACAAAAACAAATTTGTGAATTATGCGGTATTGCAGAAGCAACATTCAGCCGGTACATGACCAGCGACCGGCTGCCAAAGACGGATATATTGGCAAACATCGCCAATGTTTTACACACAACCAGCGACTATTTACTGGGCAAGGATAACAATTACGGCTACGAGCAGCTGGAAATCCTGCTGGCTGCCAGCAAAGATAATTTAAGTCTGAACCAGAAAAAAAAGTTGACTGCCATCCTGATGGATGAGTATAAAAGAGAGGATTCTTAAATGAATACAGATGAACATTGGTCCGGGGCGAGGGCAGTAAGCCTTCCGCCCTGGAGAAGACAAGAAATTGTGCAGATTGCAATGCAAGAGTTTGCCAATATGGAACAATCAGAAGATGCAAAAAAGTACATCACCCGTACCGGGATAAGGGTAAAAGGCTATTCTGCTTTTACCCCGGAAAATCTGAACCACATACGGACTGAAAATTCTTCAAGTTTTTGGAAAGACGGTTTGCTTTTCCAGAAACCGGATAGCGAAACCGGTAAATTATGCCGCATGATAATTTATAATGATACATATAATGAAGCAATACAGTTGTACATTATTCTTCACGAATACGGACACGCCGTACTGAAACATACAGAACAATGCGTTATAGCAGAACAGGAAGCTCTTTGCTTTTCTATAACAATGATCGTACTGCTAGGTCTGGATAAAGTTTTATCCCTGCGGACAAAACTTCATACCATATTGGCAGTACAGACAGGAGGTGTTATGAAAAATGTATCAGTATAAAAAAAGCTCCCGGTAAATGCGGCAACATTTACGGAGAGCTTCTCACGCAAGCGTCTGTATGACACTTAAAGTGTTTGATTATTATAGCATACAGACGCCTTCCATGTCAAATGACGCTTTACGGATTTGGTCTGGTAAATCCGGATAAAAACAGGTCATGGAGGGCCTTTATTATGTTGAACATAAAAACAATTAAAAATCCCCTTGCAGGGGAAGACAAAGACGGATTCTGCTTTCGCAGCACTTGTTCCCAAACATTGACAGAACAGGAGTTGACAGCAGAAATGGCAGCCTACAATTCATCTTTTACCGAAGCCGATACCGCCGGTATGATGACCGTCCTTAAAACAGTTGTTGCCAAATATCTGGCAAAGGGATACGCTGTTGAGCTCCCCTTTGGAACGGTTCGCATAACCGCAAAAGGAACCTGTACCGGTGTACAGTCTTCCTTTAGTCCCGGAACCGGAAACCATGCCATCAACTACAATATTACTCCTTCTGAATCATTGCAGAAGCAAGTAGAATCAAATCTGGAATACCAACAGATACTGCCTGATCCAGCAAAAAGTTCCCGGATTTACCGCCTTTGTGCATTGCAGGACGATGCCAAAGAAAGTGATGAGTTAACGTTTGCAGTGGGTGGATTACTTCGGATTCACGGCAGAAATTTGAGCTTTGACTTTACCGATGACCAGCAGGGTATATTCCTGGAAAGTGACACCGGATCTACACGGGTTACAAAATACATCAGAACGGGAACAAATATTGTTGAGTTACTCATTCCTACCGGTATTTCTACCGGCACCTACACAATACGGGTTGTTACAAAGCCGGGGACAAGTTACTTTACCGCTGATATAGACACAGCTATTACGGTAACAGCGTAGCCGGCGCCGGATGCTGCCAGACACGGCAGTATCCGGATATTCTTCCAAACGGGTATACTGTACAGGAACCATTCTAATGTACCTGTACGGTATACCCGTTCATTGACAGCACAAATGTACCGTAGTAAAGTAACACCATGCTGAAAAAAACAATATATATGATAATTTCCGGTATATCTTTTGTCCTGACATCCTGTACAGGAGCCGCACCTGGAGGCAGACCAGCGGCACATCCCCATCACACCATGGACATGAATTTTATTTTTGGAGTGGGCGCCGGTACCGACAGAATATTGAATATTGTTATAAAAGTTCTGCTTATTATAGCATTGGTGCTGTGCATTAAATTTCTGTACAATAAAAATAAAAAATAAACTGCCGGCAGTAAACGGAAAATTTTATGTCTGCCTTCTGAAGAACACCGGCGGTAACAAAAAAATCACGCCGTAGCAGCATAGCCGCAATCGGCTGCGTCCCGCCCGCAACCGGTTATCCAATAAAAAAACACACCGTACAAACACGGTGTGTTTTTGAATTTGTGTCTCCAGTTGAATGAACCGTTTATTACCGTTTCAGTTTGAAGCACCCACCAGACACATCCATTCCGCTTCTGCGGCAAGGGTGTCACCCACGTATGCTTTTCCCGCCTGCTTAATCATCCGGGGAGAAACCCGCAGATTGGTTATTTCCATACGGACAGTGTCTCCGGGACGGACCTGGCTGCGGAATTTTACTTTGTCAACCGTTCCCAGAAAAAACAGCGAACCTTCCGCAAAAACTTTCTGGTAGCTCAATGCAGCACCACCTGCCTGGGCCATTGTTTCTACCAGAATAACGCCCGGTACTACCGGGTATTCCGGAAAATGTCCCTTAAAGAAAAAATCGTTCTCGGTAAAGGTGCGGACAGACACACTGCCCGCTTCATCTGCACTGATAATTTCATCCACAAACAGGAAGGGTTCCCGGTGGGGAAGCAGCGCTTTAATATCTTTTGTTACACTCATGAGATCACCTCAGTCCTGAATCTTTTTGAACACCACAACACCGTTATGACCGCCGAATCCCAGTGAACCGGACGCAGCACAGGTAATCTCACCTTCCACACCTTTGTTGGGTACATAATCCAGATCACAACCGTGCTCCACGTCCTGGTTTTCCAGGTTAATCGTGGGCGGATAAAAACCGTCATCAATTGCTTTGATACAAATCATCGCTTCTATGGCGCCGGCAGCACCAAGACAGTGACCGGTCATACTCTTTGTTGAAGAAATCTTCATCTTATATGCATGATCACCGAACGCTTTTTTGACCATAGCGGTTTCTGCCGGATCATTAATCGGTGTTGATGTACCGTGGGCATTGTAGTACTGGACATCTTCCGGTTTAATGCCGGCGTCTTTCAAGGCAGCCGTCATGGCAGCGGCACCGCCGTCACCGGAGGGATCGGGACTGGTAATGTGGTACGCATCGGAAGAAGCGCCGTATCCGGCAAATTCTGCATAAATCTTTGCGCCCCGTTTTTTAGCGTGCTCGTATTCTTCCAGCACCAGCATGGCGGAACCTTCACCCATGACAAAACCTTCACGCCGGGTATCAAAAGGCCGGCTGGCTTTTTCCGGACAGTCATTGAATGAGCTGGCAAGGGTCTGCAACACTGCAAAGGCGGCAATACCAAACCCGGTAATAGCCCCTTCTGTTCCCCCGGCAACACAGACATCAACCCGGCCGGAACGGACGCTGTCCAGAGCCAGCCCCAGCGAGTCAGTACCGGAAGCACAGGCAGTTGCAATAGTCGGTGCAGGACCTTTGATACCGTACCGCATACAGATGTTTCCGGCAGCTTCATTGGGAATCAGCATGGGAATGGTCAGCGGCGGGACACGGGTTCCCTCCGACTTAAAATATTTGCCGCAGGAATCTTCAAAAACTTCAAAACCACCGATACCGTTTCCGACAAATACCGCGGTATTGTGGGGTTCCAGTGCGCCTTCTTCTAAAAGCCCGGCATCCCGCAGTGCCTGCCCTGCAGCCACAACGGCATACTGGGTAAACCGTGCCATTTTACGGGCTTCCTTGCGGTCAATAAATTCTGATGGATCAAAGTTTTTCACTTCACCGGCGATTTTGATATTTGATGTGGAAGTATCAAAGTACGTGATGTTTCCGATACCGGATTTTCCGGCACGGATACCCGCCCATGTTTCTTCCACGGTATTTCCTAACGGCGTCACAGCGCCCATTCCTGTTACCACAACTCTTCTCATAGGGACTCCTTTGTTTTCAACTTTACGATGGGTTAAATTATGCGCCCATTCCCCCGTCAACGCCCAGCACTTGTGCCGTGATATACGTTGACATATCCGATGCGAGGAATAAGGCTGCGTTTGCAATATCAGCAACCTGTCCGGCGCGTTTCAGCGGAATGCCGTCAAGCCAGACTTTGCGGGCTTCTTCGTTTACCGCCCGGGTCATATCAGTATCAATAAAACCGGGTGCAATCGCATTTACCCGTACCCCCCGGCTGCCGCATTCTTTGGCAAGGCTTTTCGTCATGCCAATCAGACCGGCTTTGCTTGCCGAATAATTTACCTGACCGCCCTGTCCGTGCAATCCGACAATACTGGTCATGTTGATGATAGAACCGGCACGCTTGCGGATCATATCAGAAGATACAATCTGGGACACCACAAATGCGGCGGTTAAATTAACTGCCAGCACTGCGTTCCAGTCATCCATGCTCATGCGGAATGAAAGACCGTCCCGGGTAATACCGGCATTGTTTACCAACACATCAAAACCGCCGGCTTCTGCCAATGCGGCTTTTACCGCCGAGCCCAACGCAGCCGCATCGGATGCATCTGCATGAATCTCATGAAATGCTGTTTTATGTTCTGCAGCGAATTTTTCCAGTTCTTCCCGGGCAGCAGAGGGTTTTGTACACAACCCCCAGACTTCCGCCCCTTCTTCCAAAAAACGCCGCACAATTTCTTTTCCGATTCCCCGGGATGACCCGGTAACCAATGCTTTTTTTCCTTCAAGAAGCATATTCTTTTCCTTTTCCGGTAGTTCCGGATGTCACAGAGCTGATACCGATTCTTCAGTATTTACCGGTTCCGCCGCCCAGCGGGCACCGAATTCCGTATCACGCCACAAACCGGACAGCACTTTGCCCGGTCCCGGTTCAATAACCCGCCATTCAGCAGTACCGTTATCAGTTTCTTCTGTCATGAGTGAACCAAGTACCTGTTCTTCCTGTGTCCACAAAACCGGATGGGTCAGATGCAGTACCGCTGATTTCTTTGCGGCGGCGCCGCTCGTCTCCTGCTTACCGGTGACGTTTGACAGCAGTGTCACCACCGGATCTCTGAATTCTACCGGTGCCAGAACCTTTTCAAATTCATCCGCAGCAGCCTGCATCAACGGGCTGTGGAAGGGACCGGCAACTGCCAGCCGCACAAACCGGCGGGCACCGGCTTCTTTACACAAAGCTTCCGCTTTTTCCAAACCTGCGGCGGTACCGGATAGGACAGTCTGACGGACGCTGTTCATGTTTGCCCCGTACACTTCTCCGGCAGCAGCGGCAATTTCCAGCACTTTTTCCGGCGGCAGGCCGATAACGGCAGCCATTCCCGGTGCATGGCCTTCATTCCGGGCAGCGATGTCTTCACAAACCCGCTGCATGATTTCACCGCGCTGTTTGACAACACGGATTGTATCTTCAAAAGACAGTACCCCGCTGATGCACAACGCCGGGAATTCTCCCAGACTGAATCCGGCACAGACGGAAGGTTCTATACCTTTTGACTTTAATGCAGCCGCAACCGCCAAAGATGCGGCGGTAATTGCCAGCTGGCTGCGGTCACTGCGGGATAATTCCGCAGCTTCTGTTTCCCACAATAATTTTGTGATGTCTTCTCCGGCAATATCAGAAATCCGGTCAATGCATTCCCGGGCAGCAGGAAATGCCCCGCAGACATCTTTCATCATACCCTGAGCCTGGGCTCCCTGTCCTGGAAATAAAAATGCGTATTTTTTTACCATCGTATTACACAGCCTCCCCATGTCAGACCGGCTCCAAATCCGGCCATAATGATTACCATACCGTCCCGCAGCCGTCCCTGGGCCGACAAATCAGCCAGTGTTATCGGAATGGATGCGGCAGACGTATTTCCATACTGTTCTATATTATTGACTACTTTTTCCGGATTCAGATTGAGACGGCTGGCAGCTGCTTCCAGAATCCGGCTGTTCGCCTGATGGCAGACAATCAAATCCACGTCGTCAATCCGCAGCGATTCTTTTTCCATCAGCGCAGTGATAGTTTCAGTAATTGTCCGCACAGCAAAATTATACACGGTTCGTCCGTTCATCTCAATATGCCGGAATTGATTGATATACAAGGCCCCGCCGCCGGTTCCGTCAGAACCGAGTATAACAGAGCCCAGCCCTTTTTCTTTTACATCACAGGCGGTATTTTCCAATAGAACTGCACCGGCGCCGTCACCAAACAGGACGCAGGTTGAACGGTCTGTCCAGTCAACAATCCGGCTGAGGGTTTCCGCGCCGCACACCAATGCGTACCGCAGCCCACGCCGTTCCATCATACCGGCCGCCGCTTCCAGTCCATAGATGAATCCAGAACACGCAACAGACACATCAAAGGCAGCAGCTTTTGTTGCACCAAGTTTACTTTGAATTAAACACGCAGTTGCAGGAAATCCCTGAAAATCAGGAGTCGCCGTGGCACAGACAATCAAGTCCACTGCGTCGGCCGTAATACCGGTTCCTGAATTTACTATTGTCTGCCGGCACGCCATTGCCCCTAACAGGGAAGTGGTTTCTTTCGGTTCAGCTATGTGCCGGCAGCCGATACCGGTGTGGGAACGGATCCATTCATCGGACGTTTCCAGTGCAGGATCAAGATCCTGATTCAGCAGCTTTTTTTGGGGAACAGCTTTTCCGGTTCCCCGTATGACAACAGCCATTACACCTCCGTTTTATGGTTATGACAAAAAAAGTTATTTTGTCATAACAGTTTATAAGAATAACATAAAATCAGAAAATGTCAATATGTCTAACCAATAGCGGAACTCCGGCTATATGCCCGGTGCGGCACTCACTATGAGGGGGATTTACAGGGTTTAATTTAAAACACAAAAAGTGGAATCTATCAGCTGATAACCGTCCGGCAAAAACACGGAACATAACGGGATTCATCCATGAAGATTTAATAAAACCACAGCTTCCCTACTGGATGTCCGGACAATTCTACCTGCATTTATAAATCATGGATAAAAAACAACCGGCAATTACCGGAAACAGCAGCGTTTATATATGCAGCAATTTAAAATGGATAACCGAAAATCCGGCTTTCTGGTACCGAAAGAAGATGCCCGTATCCCGGAACAAATTTACAGCAGCAGAGGATAATACATACAGGCGGGACATTCAGTTCTGCCCCCCTGCTGTGAATGCTTTTTTTATTAGTCTGCAAAACACTGGCATTTCAGGAAACCCGTACCGGGCACTACACCTGCTTTTTTTTCAGAATCCGGTCAAATTTCAGCAAAAACAGGAGTCCGGTTGTCAATGCCGCAGTAATATCCGCCACCGGTTCCGCCCGGAAAATCCCGTCTACACCCATAAATATCGGAAAAATAAGCGACAACGGTATAAGAAGAATCACTTTCCGTAATAAAGCCAGAAACAGAGATATTTTTGCCTGCCCCAACCCCACAAAAGCCGACTGACATGCCATCTGTACTCCGAACAGCCAGACACCGCCCATAAAAACAGGCATTACCTGCTCCACCAAGTGTATCAAATCTTCATCTTCTGTAAAAATTCCGGCAAACAGTCCGGGCAGCAATGTTGTCACCAGCCAGCTGCCGATAGTAAGCAGGACTGTTACAACCAGCACAATACGGAACGTCTGTTTTACCCGTCCGGTATTACCCGCACCATAATTGTAACTGATAATCGGCTGGGTTCCCTGGGTTAATCCGGAAACCGGAATAAAAACAAACTGCATGACACTCTGGAGAATCGTCATTGAAGCAACGTACAAATCCCCGCCATACCGCTGCAATCCATTGTTCAGAACAATAATAATCAGGCTTTCTGTTGCCTGCATGATGAACGGGGAAATACCCAGCCCCATAATCCGCCTGATTACCGCACCGTCAGGGGCAACATTTGTCCGCCGGATGCGCAACCCGGAACGGGAAGATGTCAGAAACCGGATAACCCATACTGCGCTTACCGCCTGGGAAATAATAGTTGCCAGTGCCGCTCCCCGGACACCCATGTCCAAGGCAAAAATAAACACCGGATCAAGTACAATGTTCAGTACGGCACCAATTAAAACTGACAACATAGCCGTCTTTGCGTGTCCCTGGCAGCTGATATAGGTATTCAGTCCCACTGAATATTGGACAAACAGCGTACCGAGCAAATACACTGACAAGTAACTTTCCGCATATCCAATGGTAGCAGTACTGGCACCAAACAGATACAGAACCGGTTCCATAAAAATGGTAAATACCACAGCCAGCAAAATGGCAGAAACTGTCAACATCGCCACGGCGTTACCGAGAATCTTTTCCGCACTGTTCCGATCACCCTTTCCCAGAGCGATTGCTGCCAAGGGAGCTCCCCCTGCACCAGCAAAAGCGCTGAAAGCAGAGACAACCATAATTACCGGAAACGTTACCCCTACACCGGTCAGTGCGGCAGCACCAGCACCAGGAATATGACCGATATACATACGGTCAACAATATTGTATAAAACATTTATCAGCTGGGCAGCAGCTGACGGAACAGCAAGGGAAACTATCAGCCGTCCCGGTTTTTCTTCTGCAAGTTTTTGTTCCTGAACCGTCATACGGTAACTATATCCCTTTTACGCCGGACCGACTAGAGGATGCGTTCGTTTTACCGGGAAATCATCCGGGAATACACACTGTTTTCCGGAGTTCCTCCGGGGATATATTCCGCACCGACAGCTTTCCGGTAAAAATCATCCACGTCAGTCCATCCGATAACCGCATAGCCGTAACCTGCTTCCCGCATGGCTTCCATCGTCCTGATAAGCAATGCCTTTCCCACACCTTTACCCCGGGCAGCCTCTGTAACGCCGGTCGGTCCAAAAAACCCCTTTGCGGTGGCATCATAACAGGCAAAACCCAGCAATGTGCCGTTTTCAACAGCAACAAAACATGCAGGCGGATTCTGTGCCGCAGCGTACCGGGCTTCGTTTACCCAGACTTCATCAAAGTTGTTTCTGATAAAATCCAGGAGTTTATCCGTATCTCCCGGATACAGCCGCCTGACAGAAACCCCAGCACCAAGCGCAGGAACCGGAGGCAATGTGGTTAAATTAGCAATCATATCACCGGCATACACACCCATAGAAACTCCTCAAATACTTTGACCATATGGTAACAAAGCAAATTTTCAGATAATTAATACTAATATACACATAATTCATTGTTATTGTAATTACATAGATTCAGAATATACATCACAATTGTTCACATTGCTATTATTACTATATATATGCAAAATATACACTGCGATTGTTCAGATTGCTATATCTAATTTAATTTTATTAAAAATCATTTCTATATAAAGATACCAGAAACAGAAAAAAAATCAGAGACATAATTGCAGCTCACTTTACACTCATACGAAATACTCCATCCCATTTTTCAGGAGGAGGGTTATTTTTAAATAATGTAATCCTATCCAGAAAGACTTCTGACGGTCCATCCTGATACAAATCTTTGCATTGTAAAAAAAGTACTTCCGCTTTTTCCCAGTTTTTACACCGATAAAATACAAGAGCTTTTTCAAAAAGAGATTTTATTTCAAAAATTGTTTTCCGAGCTATTTTTCTTTCCTGTAATAATTCATAAATCCGGACTGGTTTTACTTTCCCTTTAACGGCAATATAATCCAATTTTCGGCAAATAAATTCATTTTTCAATTTTTCATATACTGCTTCTGTTATGATAGTTTTTGATTTATACGTTTTATTTGCACTTTCCAATCTAGCCGCAAGATTTACCGTATCACCTATAGAGGTAAAATCCATTCGCTCTTGTGCCCCAACTGAACCAAAAACAACACTGCCGGTGTTGATTCCAATACCAATTGAAATTATCGGATCTCCTTTTTTAAACGGTTTTCGCGTTCTTCCATCATCATTGCCCGAATTTTCATTGCAGCCCGACATGCATTTAATTCTTTGTCAGGACCATCAAAAAAAGCCATAATCTCATCTCCCACAAATTTATCAATATCTCCATGATTTTCCAGAATTATTTGTGTTTCCAGATTCAAATAATGATTTAGAATGGATACGACAGATTCCGGATCCATTTGTTCACATAAGGCTGTAAATCCTCGTATATCGGTAAATAAAAACGTTAATTCCTGACGAGTTGTTAAAGGACCGCCTTTATCTGCCTGTTTTAATGTTGAAATTGAAATATATGGAATAATCCCCCGTATGACAGTCACCATATCATTTATCTCACCCGACAAGGCTTTTATTTCATCATGACTCTGAACATAATCTTGATAAACCAATGTAGATGAGGAGATTTTTGTATTACCGGCAATCATTCCAGCCAACAAATCAGAGATTTTACGTACATTCATCCGTAAAAACAACAACGGGTTTACGATAAAATTGCCGACACAATAGGTCAAAATAATAGCAATATAAATACTATGGTAGCAATATTCTGTTCTTGTTTCACTTTAGCTTCATATTCTAATAAAGTATCCCATGCAACTACTAAATTACCTTGCTTAATTTGTTCTGTTATCGTAGGTAAAACAGAAGAAAATTCTTCATCAAAATCAGTTTCTACCACAATCTCCGGATCAGGGTTTACTTTTTTTGCTATTGGTTTCGGAATCTCCTCTTTCACCGGTTGTTTGTCAATCATGTCTGCAATGAGTTGTTTTCGATACCGAGCTTCTTCTGTCGGCTTTATCGCAAGAGCCATGTCGATAGTTCGATCAGCTTGTTCCAACGCATCAACAGAAATCAATGCGTTCACCCATTTCATGTAGAATTTATATTTAAATTCTTCCAAACCATGCACTGGCTGAAATAACAACGAAGAAGCTTTTGCTCAATATTATTGACCTGTTTCCTTACATCTCCATATCTGCTCTTTTCAAGGGCAGATTCTGCCTGCACCATATCGGCAACAACAACAGTCATTAAAGCATCTTCTACAATCATACGCTGGTTAGCTTCTTTTTTACCGTATGCACCTATTGCATTAAGTTCAGAAAAAATACTATCTGATTCTGCTGCCAACATTTCAATACTTGCTGCATCAGTCGTCAAAGAAACATCTGATACAATCTGTTTCAGCCGGTTTGCTCTTTCAGATATAAATTTTCTACGTATGGTAAACACTTGGGCTTTTAAAGCTAAAATATCTTTTGTAAAATTATTTATATAGGATGCATTTGTACATCCTACAAGTAGCAGAAAATCATCTTGAGAACTACGATTTTCCTGATCCAATAAATTCCGGCATTCAGCAATGAAATCACGGTATTTTTCCGCTGCATAAAGTTCTAATCGCTCTGAATATATTGGTGCCATGGGATGAAAAGGGTCTTCATTCAATGCATATTTAAATAATTTACGAATTTCAGGAATTTTCGAGAAGTCATTCTCTTCAAGAACATTTTTTTCATATAACATTTTTCCTTGTAAAAAAAGAAATCTGCTTTTTCCGCATCAGAAAATTGTTGTACAAATGCAGCGTCTACTCCTGTAGAAAAAAAAAAAAAAAAACATAATGAATAGACTATCAAGAACATGGTCAAAAAGCTATACTTCATTCCATTCCTCTATCCCTTAGCGATATCTCAAAAAAAAATACCGACTAATTTTTTATATGATCGTACCGTGAAAAAGGATAAATTCTTAGGTTGGTTGATTTATACAACTAACCTAAGAATAACACCCTTTAGTTTATTTGTCAAACAAAATATGAATGATTTGTTAGCAGCTATATAAAAAGATGTTCAACTTCTGTTATGATAGAAATCACAACAACCTTAAAACAGATTGTAATAAATACTTCCGAACATTACAAAAATGAAGCATTATTTATTGCAGGTAAAAAATGCAGTCAGTTTCCCTGGATAAAACCGGAAACTGGTTCTGGCAGCTTCTAGACAGAAAAAACTCTGTATTTGAAATTATAAAAAATGAAGGAAGAATTTCCAGCTGAGTCAGAGATGCAGAACCGGGGATCCGTTTTTTCAAGACTCTCCAGGTTAATAAATTTATGATTCAAAAAAATCAAATCTTATCTGATTTTCTATTGAACAAAAACCTGAAAAGGAGTAGTATCAGAGTCATACGGCAAAGGCGTCGTAGACAATAATCTTTGAACAGAATTATTGTCTACGGCGCCTTTTTTTATCAGGAGGTCTGTTATGTGCTCAATTATGGGAATGTTCGGGAAAATTACGGATATAGAGAAATTCAACAAAGGATTTAAGGAAACCCTATCCCGGGGACCGGACGATACAAGAGTAATACAGGTTGAAGGGGGAATCTTAGGATTCCACAGGCTGGCAATTATGGGACTAAACCCGGAAGGAATGCAGCCTTTCACACATAAGGGAAAATTCCTGATTTGCAACGGGGAAATTTACGGCTTTAGAAAAATAAAATCACAGTTGGAAAAAGAAGGATATAAATTTGCCGGTTCTTCCGACTGCGAGATTCTTCTTCCTTTGTTTGAAAAATACGGGACAGGAATGTTTAAAACACTTGATGCGGAATTTGCCTGCATCATCTATGACGAAAAAACAAAGGAAATAATTGCCGCAAGAGACCCGATAGGAATCAGGCCTTTGTATTACGGCTATACAAAAGAACAGAATACCGATGGACAAAGGGGTATCTGTTTTGCCTCCGAGCCAAAGAATCTGGTCGGCATTGTAGACAGGATTCTGCCTTTCCCTCCGGGACACTATTATGAAAAAGGTGAATTTATCTGTTACAGGGATATGTGCAAGCCCTGCAAAGAAGAACAAAAAGGGATTTTTTGGAAAGGGGAAAACCTTTCGGAAACCTGCGCCACAATCCGTAAACTCCTTATAAAGGGAATCTGCAAACGCCTTGACTCGGATGCCCCCCTCGGATTTTTACTTTCAGGGGGATTGGATTCTTCCCTGGTATGTGCAGTAGCCGCAAAAGAACTGGGGAACCCAATTGAAACTTATTCAATAGGCATGGAAACAGATGCAATCGATTTAAAATATGCAAAACAGGTTGCAGAATTCATCGGCTCCAACCACCATGAGGTAATAATTACAAAGGCTGATGTTTTAAATTCCCTAGAAACTGTAATCAAGATACTGGGAACTTTTGATATTACAACAATAAGGGCAAGCATGGGAATGTATTTGTTGTGTAAAGCAATTCACGAAGAATCCAGCCTAAAAGTTATTTTAACCGGAGAAATAAGCGACGAACTGTTCGGATACAAATATACAGACTTTGCCCCCGGCCCAAAAGAATTCCAGGAGGAATCGGAAAAGAGAATCAGGGAACTTCATATGTACGATGTACTGAGGGCTGACAGATGTATAAGCGTAAATTCCCTGGAAGCCCGGGTTCCCTTTGGGGATTTGGACTTTGTAAATTATGTTATGAGCATTGACCCAGAGTTAAAAATGAACAAATATAATAAGGGAAAATACCTTTTAAGGCATGGTTTTGAAAAAACAGAATGTGGAACAGAGTATCTTCCCGAAAACATTCTCATGAGGGAAAAAGCTGCGTTTTCTGATGCTGTCGGGCATTCCCTTGTTGACGACCTTAAAGAATACGCAGAAAACTTTTACTCCGACAAAGAATTCGAAACCAGGATTCTTAAATACAATCACGCAAGACCATTTACAAAAGAATCACTTTTATACAGGGAAATATTTGAAAAATTCTACCCGGACCAGGCACAAATGATTACAGATTTCTGGATGCCGAATAAAAACTGGGAAGGATGTAATGTTAACGACCCCAGCGCAAGGGTTTTAAAAAATTATGGGGAAAGCGGCAAATAAGACAGGGAGAAGCAGAATGAATACATTATATAATCCGGCATTTGAACACGAAAACTGCGGAATCGGTGCAGTTGTCAATATCGACGGAATTTCTTCCAGACAAATTGTAGAAGATGCTCTTACAATCGTTGAAAAACTTGAACACCGTGCCGGTAAAGATGCAACAGGAAAAACCGGAGACGGTGTAGGTATCATGGTTCAGATTTCCCACTCCTTTTTTAAAAAAGAAACTGCAAGGCTTGGAATCGACATCGGAAACGAAAAGGAATATGGTGTTGGAATGTTTTTTATGTCCCGGGATCCCGAAAAAAAGCAAATGGACATGAAACTGTTCCAAACCCTCTGCAAAAAAGAAAACCTGGAATTTGCAGGCTGGCGGGAAGTACCTGTAAATACGGAAGTCCTGGGCGAAAAAGCCTTAAAGAGTATGCCCGGTATAATGCAATGCTTTGTAAAAAAACCTTCTGACATAAACAAGGGAATAGACTTTGAAAGAAGGCTTTTTGTTTTACGCCGCTACTTTGAACATAGTTCCAGCGATACTTATGTTGCCTCCCTTTCTTCCAGGACAATTACATACAAGGGTATGTTCCTGGTAAACCAGCTGAAGCTTTTTTACAAGGATTTGCAAAGCAGCGATTATTCGTCAAACTTTGCAATCGTCCATTCAAGATTTTCTACAAATACAGTCCCTTCATGGGAACGGGCACACCCCAACCGGCTTATAGCCCACAACGGAGAAATAAACACAATCCGTGGTAATGTTGACAGAATGTTAGCCAGGGAAGAAACAATAAAATCCCCGGTCTTTACCAGTGAAGACATGAAAAAAATTCTTCCTGCCATAAACACAAACGGTTCTGATTCCGCCATACTTGATAACACCCTGGAATTCCTTGTAATGAACGGAATGCCCCTGCCCCTTGCAGTTATGATTTGTATTCCGGAACCTTGGCGGAATGACACAAACATTTCAAGAGTAAAAAAAGATTTTTATCATTACTGGTCTACCATGATGGAAAGCTGGGACGGACCTGCTGCAATTATTTTTAGTGACGGGGATACATTCGGTGCCACCCTGGACAGAAACGGATTGAGACCCAGCAGATATTACATAACAAAAGACAATAATTTAATCCTTGCTTCCGAAGTCGGCGTTCTTGATATTCCAGAAGATAAAATCGTAAAAAAGTCCAGACTGATGCCGGGAAAAATTCTTGTCGTTGACATGACCAAGAAAAAAATTATTTCTGACGAAGAATGCAAAAACTATTTTGCAAATTCCAATCCCTACGGAGAATGGCTGGATAATAATTTAATAGAATTAAAAGACCTGAAAATTCCAAATAAAAAAATTCCTGTATACACAGAAGAAGAAAGAAACCTGATTTACAAAACATTCGGTTGGACTCAGGAAGACATAAATGAGATGATTCTTCCCCTTGCAAGGGACGGAGTAGAACCCACAAGTGCAATGGGAATCGATACCCCCCTGGCAGTTTTATCAAAAAAAGCCCCGCCTTTGTACTCGTATTTTAAGCAGCTGTTTGCCCAGGTAACAAATCCTCCAATCGATTCTTTAAGGGAGAAAATAGTTACTGATACAACCGTTTATCTTGGCTCTGACGGAAACCTTTTAATTGATGACAGCGGAAACTGTACCGTTTTGGAAATTCACAATCCGGTCTTAACCGGGGTTGATATTTTAAAAATAAAAGAACTACATAAAAACGGACTGAACGCTGCAACAATTTCACTTTTATTTTACAAAAACACATCGTTGGAAACCGCAATAGATGACCTCTTTGTAGCAATAGACAGGGAATATTTCAAAGGTTCCAACATCCTGATTTTGTCTGACCGGGGAATTGACGAAAACCATCTTGCAATTCCTTCTTTGCTTGCAGTTTCTGCTGTAGAACAGTATTTGATTAAAACAAAAAAGCGGACAGCAGTTTCCATTATAATAGAAAGCGGGGAAATACGTAATGTACATCAGGTGGCAATGTGCCTGGGCTACGGTGCAAGGGCTGTAAATCCTTACCTTGCCCACGAATGTATCGCAGAACTTATAGACAAAAAAATTCTGGATAAAGATTACCATACAGCCATTGACGATTATAACAAAGGAATTATTAACGGAGTAGTAAAAATTTCTGCAAAGATGGGTATTTCAACTTTACAGTCATACCAGTCTGCCCAGATTTTTGAGGCTGTGGGAATAAACAAGAGTGTAATAGATAAATACTTTACAAACACAATAAGCAGAATTGAAGGTATCGGTTTAAAGGAAATCCAGGAAGACATAATCTACCACCATTCAAACGCCTTTTGGAAAACCACTGATTCAACAAATTCATTGGAAAATCTGGGATTCCATAGATACAGGAATACAAAGAACAGCGAAAAACACATAATAACCCCGGAAGTAATAAAGCTGCTCCAGGAGTCAGTCCGGGAAGGAGATTACGGAAAATTCAAAGAGTATTCTGGACTTGTAAACAACCAGGATCAATTTTTCACTTTAAGGGATCTCCTTGACTTTAATTTTATTGAAGGAAATGAAATTCCTATAAGCGAAGTTGAAAGTGTAGACGAAATAGTACAGCGGTTTAAAACCGGTGCAATGTCCTACGGCTCAATCAGCGAAGAAGCCCATAAATGTCTTGCAGAAGCAATGAACACCATCCACGGTAAATCCAATTCCGGGGAAGGTGGCGAGGACAGCGGAAGATTCAATACAATTTATAACAGCGAGATAAAACAGGTTGCTTCCGGAAGATTCGGTGTTACAGAAGAATACCTTTTAAGTGCAAAAGAAATTCAGATTAAGCTGGCCCAGGGGGCAAAGCCCGGGGAAGGAGGCCACCTCCCCGGAAAGAAAGTTTATCCTTGGATTGCCAAAACAAGATTTTCCACACCGGGAGTACAGCTTATTTCGCCTCCCCCCCATCATGATATTTATTCTATTGAAGACCTTGCCCAACTTATTTATGACTTAAAAAATGCAAACAGGCAGGCTTACATATCTGTAAAACTTGTAAGCGAGGCAGGAGTTGGAACAATAGCTTCCGGAGTTGCAAAGGCAGGGAGCCAGCTGATTTTAATTTCAGGACATGACGGCGGAACCGGAGCCGCCCCGGTAAGTTCAATCCATCATGCCGGCTTGCCTTGGGAAATGGGCCTGGCAGAAACCCATCAAACACTTATAAGAAATGAATTAAGAAGCAAGGTCAGGTTGGAAGTTGACGGCAAGCTGATGACCGGCCGGGATGTTGCTATGGCAGCATTATTAGGTGCAGAGGAATTCGGCTTTTCAACAGCACCTATAATTGCACTGGGATGTAAGATGCTCAGGGTTTGCAATCTTGACACCTGCCCATTCGGAGTTGCAACCCAGAATAAAACCTTGAGGGAAAAATTCCCGGGAAAGCCTGAGTATGTAATCAATTTTATGAAATTTGTTGCAGAAGAATTAAGGGAAATTATGGCAAAGCTTGGAATCAGAAACCTTGACGAAATGTGCGGCCGTAATGATTTGTTAAGACCAAAACAGATTCCCGGTTCAGAAAGAGCATCTTTAATTGATTTGAGTGGAATTACTGATTACGAGATTCCTGAAAATGCAAAAACACATTTTGATCCGGAAGACACATATCAATTCAATCTTGAAAAAACTTTGGACATGAGGTTCCTTTTGCCAAAGTTTGTTACAGAGATTGAAACAAACAAGGATATAAGTCTTACAACCGATGATAGAATCAAGTGTACTGACCGAAGCCTGGGAACGATTTTGGGATCAGAAATTCAAAAATTTTACGGAGCAACATTGGAAGAAGACACCTATGTGGTCAAATTCCGTGGCAGTGCAGGCCAATCATTTGGTGCTTTCATTCCGAAAGGCCTCACATTAAATCTGGAGGGAGACGCTAATGACGGAATCGGCAAAGGCTTGTCAGGAGGAAAGATTATAATAAAACCCGACAGAGACTTTGCCGGTAAACCGGAAGAAAATATTATCGCTGGTAATGTTGCACTTTACGGCGCAACATCAGGAAGTATTTTCATAAACGGAATTGCAGGTGAAAGATTTGCTGTCCGTAATTCAGGGGCTGTTGCCGTCGTAGAAGGTTGCGGCGATCATGCTTTGGAATATATGACGGGAGGTACTGTTCTTATTCTTGGGCCAACCGGCAAAAACCTCGGGGCAGGTATGAGCGGAGGCACTGCATATATTCTGGATTTAAATCACGATTTATATTTGCGTGTGAATAAAGAGATGGTTTCTATTTTTGATGCTTTGAACGAGCATGACAAAAAGAACATAGAATTCCTTATAAAAAAACACCATCAGGAAACCGGCTCAAAAACAGCGGAAAAAATTCTTGGCGATTTCGATTTCTATTTTAAGCACTTTAAGAAAGTTGTCCCAAACGATTATAAAAAGATGCTTGAAGAAATTGAAAAGAACACAAAAGAAGGAATGGATTATGAAGAAGCTGAATTCAAGGCATTTGAAAAACTCACAGGAAAATCAAAATAATCCGGGAGATGAAAAACTTCATGAAGCCTGCGGGGTTACAGGAATCTACATAAGTAAAGATTATAAAGATAATTGTAACCCCGCAGCTGAAGTATACAAGAGCCTTATAGCCCTGCAACACCGGGGACAGGAAAGCTGCGGCATTGCTGTTTGTAACGGTGAGAAAATCACATTACAAAAAGGAAGCGGCTTGGTAAACGAAGTATTCAACAGCCGGGATTTATCAAAACTCAATGGATATATTTCTATTGGTCATGTAAGATATTCAACATCCGGGGACAACTCCATAAAAAATGCACAGCCATTCTACGGTTCTTTTGAATCCCAGGAATTTGTAATTGCACACAACGGACAACTGTGCAATCATAAAGAAATAAAAAAAGAACTGGAACAAAAAGGATATAAATTTTCATCCACAAGCGACACAGAAGTAATTTCAAAACTTATAGAGAATGAACTAAAAAATAATCCTTCAAAAAATATTGAAGACATTCTTCCTTTTGTTTTAAACAGGATAGAGGGTTCTTTTTCACTTTGCATAATGACAAAAGACAGTCTGATTGGCGTCCGGGACTGTAACGGAATACGGCCATTATGTATCGGGCAAAAAGAAAACAACTGGATTATATCCAGCGAATCCTGTGGAATTGATGCTGTTGGAGGAAAATTAATACGGGACATTTTACCGGGGGAAATTGTTATAATCCGGAATGGAAAGCTTAACAGTTTGTTTTATAGTTCCGAAAGGACAAAGCAAACCTGTATTTTTGAATATGTATATTTTGCAAGACCTGATTCCGTAATTGACGGAATACCTGTTCAAAGTGCAAGATTCAAGATGGGGGAAAGGCTTTTTAAAGAGGCAAGCATTATGGCGGATGCTGTTATTGGTGTTCCTGACAGCGGTGTTAGTGCTGCCCTTGGATTTTCTTCTGCATCTGGAATCCCGTTTTCCCTTGGTTTAATAAAAAACAAGTACATCGGCCGTTCATTTATTTTATCGGAACAAAAAGAAAGGGAAAACATTGTCAACCTGAAACTTAATGCCATCAGGGCTGAAATAGAAGGCAAACGTATTGTTGTTATAGACGACTCTCTGGTAAGGGGAACCACCTGTAAATACCTCATAAGGCTTTTGCGGAGAGCCGGTGCAAAAGAAATCCATTTAAGGATTTCTTCCCCGCAAGTATTATTTCCCTGTTACCTGGGCATAGATACGCCCCAAAAAGAAGAATTAATTTCCACACGATACTCTGTATCAGAAATATGCAGACAAGTAGGAGCCGATTCATTGGCATTTATAACCTTACCAGGGATGGTAGAAGTTTTAAATTCATTTGCAGATAATGGGGGCTTTTGTACAGGTTGCTTTAACGGTGAATATCCTGTTCCTGCAATTCATTCATAAGTTCTGATTATTTGTTCGGCTATTTCAGATTTTTTTAAGCACCTGTCCATAGCTTTTTTCTCTATGTGGCGGTGGGCTTCCTGTTCTGTCATGGAAAGATTTTTTACAAGGAGCAGCTTGGCACGGTTTACAATTCTTATTTCATCCATTTTTTCTTTTAATTTGATGGTCTTTAGATTAATGTTCTGCATTTTGTGCACCACAGCAATCACAATCTTCATTATCGAATAAAGATGAAAACTATCAAAAGGTTTTGACAAAGTTATAATTCCATTACCTTCAACCCTTTCCGATACAGCCTCGAAATTAGATACAGAGCAAAGCAAAACAACCACCGTTGAATCATCCCCAACAGAAAAAGAAAAGTCGATTACCTCCGGATCTTCTGCATCAAGCAAAATTACATCGTACCGTCTGTTGGACAAATTTCTTTTTACAGCATTTATATCATCGTAGAATTCTGATTCAAATATCTGAATCGGTAAAATTGATTTAATAACAGACATTAATTTTTCGTCTCGTGTATATATTAAAATACTGTAATAATTTAATAACATACATCAGATTCCGTATTTTTTGATAAACTCTTTTCCAAGATATGTTGTAATAAATTTGCTTGTTACAGCGTTTTTATGGGCTTTTTCCAAAGTACTCGGTAGTAAATCCAGCTTTAACGAAGCTGCACTATCCGAATCAAAAAGATTTTCTGTGACCTCCTTTGGAGGAATACTTTTGTTCTTTATTCCGTCCAAAGCCGCATAAATTAACAGGGTATATGCGATGTATGGATTGCAACCGGGATCCGGTGAACGTATTTCAATTCTCCTGTCACCCTTTGTTGCCGGGATTCTCAGACAGGTTGAACGGTTCTCCCTCCCGTAGGCAATATATTTAGGGGCTTTAAATTCTCCCAACCTCAAATATGACTGCCTCGAAGGATTCAAAAAATATGTCATATCTTTTATATTATTTAAGATCCCGCCAATGATATAATCAAAGATTTCAGGATCATTTTCTTTTCCCGGAATTTTATAGGAAAGGTTTATGTGCATTCCGCTTCCGGCCTCGTCTGCAATAGGCTTGGGAGAAAAATCTGCACAAAGCCCGTTTCCAAATGCTTTTGTCCTTACAATCCATTTGAAAGTAGAATTATTGTCGGCTGCACTTACAGGATCAGAATGATGAAAATCTATTTCATTCTGCCCCGGCCCTTCTTCATGGTGGCTTGCTTCGGGGATAATTCCCATCTGCTCCAGTGTAAAACATATATCACGGCGGATATTCTCCCCTTTGTCTTCGGGAGCAATGTCCATGTATCCTGCCTGGTCAAAGGGCACTTTAGTAGGATTCCCATTCTGGTCAAGCTGGAACAGATAAAACTCGATTTCAGTACCGAACATAAATTCTATTCCGGCTTCTGCCTTTGCTTTTTCAACAGCTTTCTGCAAAATATAACGGCTGTCATATTCATAGGGCCTTCCGTCAGGATATTTTATATCACAGAATAAGCGGATAACCTTACCTGTCATTGGACGCCAGGGCAAAACAGCCAGAGTTGCAGGCTCCGGATAAAGAAATAAATCCGACTTATTGGGATTTTCAAAACCCTTTACTGCTGAAGCGTCAAAGGCAATTCCATCACGGAAGGCTCTTTCCAGCTCACCAGCCATAATCGAAATATTTTTCTGGCGACCTGTAATATCAAAAAAAGCAAGCCGGACAAATCTAACATCTTCTTCTTTTACAAAATCCAAAACCTCTGACTCTGTATACACAAAAACCTCCTTTTGATACTACAGGTGACATATTACATCATAATTCCAGCCCGTACAAGTTCCAAAAATATTTTTTCCGGATTACCCGGACGGCTTTTAAATTCAGGATGAAACTGTACCCCGACAAAGAAATTATGATTGTTACTTTTCAGCTCAACAGATTCAGCTACATGGCCGTCTGTGGAAACAGAGGAAATAACAAGCCCCTTTTCTTCAAACAAAGGCCAATACTTTCTGTTCAATCCATATCTGTGTCTGTGGCGTTCGGATATTCTGTCTTCACCATAAATCTTTTTCATTAAAGTCCCCGGTTTTATTTCACATACATAACTTCCCAGCCTCATGGTGGCACCCTTTGTTTTTTTGTCAAAATCATCAAGGGCGGTTATTACCGGTTCTTTACAATCAGGATTAAATTCCTGTGAATCTGCACCTTCCAGGTTGAGAACATTTCTTGCATATTCAATTACAATAACCTGCATTCCAAGACAAATACCAAGGAGTGGTATATTGTTTACCCTGGCATATTGACAGGCCCTTACCATTCCTTCTATACCCCTTATTCCAAAACCTCCCGGAATTATCAATCCATTACAATCTGAAAGAACATTTGCAGGATCTTTTTTGGTCAGACTGTCACTGTCTATCCATTTTACCTTTAAATTTGTCCCGGATTCAAAACTTGCATGATTCAGGGCCTCTACTATGGAGATATAGGAATCGTGAAGTTTAACATACTTGCCGATAATACCTATGGTTATACAGCCAGTACGGTTATGAATCTTATTTATAGTTTTATTCCATTCCGATAAATCTGACTTTGTGTTTTCTATCCCCAATTCCCGGCATACAACTTCGTCCATTTTCTGCTCGTAAAGCATCATTGGAACCTCATATAATGAAGGCAAGGTTGTATTCGAAATCACACAGTCAACAGGAACATTACAAAAAAGTGAAATTTTATTTTTTATTTCAGGGGTTATTTCAACATCAGAACGGGTTACGATTAAATCAGGATGGATTCCCACTGCCATTAACTCTTTAACAGAATGCTGCACAGGTTTTGATTTAAATTCATTACTTCCTGAAATATAAGGAACAAGCCCCACATGAATAAAAAGACAGTTACGCCTTCCTACCTCCAAAGACAGCTGCCTTATTGCTTCTAAAAAAGGCTGACTTTCAATATCCCCTACAGTTCCGCCTATTTCAACAATTCCTATATCAGCATTTGACTCATTAAAATTATTATAAATATATTCCTTTATTTCATTTGTAACATGGGGAATAATCTGAACCGTTTCTCCAAGATAATCTCCATTTCTTTCCTTATTTAGAACATTCCAATAAACCCTGCCGCTTGTAAGGTTGGAATAACGGTTAAGGTTCAAATCTATAAACCTTTCGTAATGCCCCAAGTCCAAGTCTGTTTCAACTCCGTCCTCTGTCACAAACACTTCTCCATGTTGAAAGGGGCTCATAGTGCCGGGATCAATATTGAGATAAGGATCAAGTTTTTGTGCTGAAATTTTAAGTCCCCTGGATTTTAACAGCCGCCCCAAGGATGCTGCTGTAATACCTTTTCCTAAACCGGAAACAACGCCGCCTGTAACAAAAATAAATTTATACATTCTTTCCTTCCTGTAAAAAACAAAAAAGGCGTTCATTTGATTCCAGAGACAGTTAACCTCTAAAATCAAATGAACGCCTTTGCTCATTTATAGTAATAGTTATAAAACTAATAAAAAACATTGTCAATTATCAAAAAAAAGATTTTTTTTAACAAAAAAAATCAAAACTGATTGACAAAAAAATAAAATTAGTTTAATACATTCTCCGTACGGCAAAGACGTCGTAGATGATAATCACATAAGCCTGATTATCATCTACGGCGTCTTTTTTTTATTCTAATTCATTTTGGAGGAAAAAAAATGGAAAAACACGTAGAAGATTTTTTTGGCGAAATGGTTTTCAATGAGTCAGTAATGCGGGCAAGACTCCCCAAAGAAACATTCAGGCAGCTTATGAAAACCATAAAGGACGGGGAAAAGCTGGATCTTTCAGTTGCCAATGTTGTTGCCAATACAATGAAAGACTGGGCAGTGGAAAAGGGGGCAACACATTTCACCCACTGGTTTCAGCCCCTGACCTGCATTACAGCAGAAAAACATGACAGCTTTATCACCCCGACAACAGACGGAAAAATTATAATGGAATTCAGCGGAAAAGAACTTGTACAGGGTGAACCTGATGCATCATCTTTTCCAAGCGGCGGATTAAGGGCAACCTTTGAGGCAAGAGGATATACAGCCTGGGACCCGACTTCCTATGCCTTTATCAAGGACGGAATCCTTTGTATTCCTACAGCATTCTGTTCCTATACAGGCGAAGCACTTGATAAGAAAACCCCGCTTCTCAGATCAATGGAAGCTATAAACAAGCAGGCTCTTAGAGTTCTCCGTTTATTCGGGGATAAGGATGTTTCGAGTGTAAAAACCACAGTAGGCCCGGAACAGGAATATTTCTTAATCGACAAAGAAGTTTATGACAAAAGGGAAGATTTGATTTTTACCGGAAGAACCCTTTTCGGATCCAAATCTCCCAAGGGACAGGAACTGGAAGACCACTACTTCGGAACAATAAAGCCAAGAGTCCAGGAATTTATGAAAGACCTGAACAAAGAACTGTGGAAGCTGGGAATTCTTGCAAAGACGGAGCATAACGAAGTAGCTCCGGCACAGCACGAACTCGCCCCTGTATTTTCCACAACAAACATTGCCTGTGACCACAACCAGCTTACAATGGAATTGCTCCGTAAAACGGCAGCAAAACATGGTATGGTATGCCTTCTCCATGAAAAACCCTTTGCCGGAGTAAACGGAAGCGGGAAACACAACAACTGGTCAATTTCTACAGACACAGGAAAGAACCTTCTTGATCCCGGAAGCACACCGGCAAGTAACGCACAGTTTCTCTTGTTTTTGTGTGCAGTTATAAAAGCCGTTGATGAATACCAGGACTTAATCAGACTTTCCGTAGCTTCTGCCGGCAATGACCACAGATTGGGAGCCAACGAAGCACCGCCTGCAATAATTTCGGTTTTTCTCGGAGATGAACTTTCTGAAATATTAAAGTGCCTTGAAGAAGGAAAACCCTACGGACAGCACGACAAACAAAAAATGCAGATTGGGGTTACGGTTTTACCGGAATTCAATAAGGACACAACTGACAGGAACAGGACAAGTCCCTTTGCCTTTACCGGAAATAAATTTGAGTTCAGAATGCTCGGATCCCAGGATTCAATAGCCTGTGCAAACATTATGATAAACTCAGCAGTTGCAGAAGAGCTTTCAAAATTTGCAGATACTTTGGAAAAATCAGGAGACTTCCAAAAGACATTGCAGGAATTGATTTTGTCAACAATCAGAGACCACAAAAGAATAATTTTCAACGGTAACGGTTACGACGAAAGCTGGGTCAAAGAAGCCGAAAAGCGTGGACTTTCAAATCTTAAATCCACACCGGAAGCCCTCGCAAAACTTTTGGACGAAAAGAACAAGACCATGCTGGTAAAACACGGAATCTTTACTGAAACAGAATTAAGAAGCCGCTTTGAAATTCAGAATGAGAATTATTCAAAAATTATCAGCATCGAAGCTGCCACAATGATTGACATGGTCAAGAGAATGATTTTACCGGCAGGAAGCAAATTTTCAGGGGAACTTGCAGAAAGGATTTCCATGAAAAAAGGAATCGGAAACTTTGTCTGCGATTACGAAGAAAATTTACTAAAGACAGTAAGCATTCTTACAGGTTCGATTTACTCCAAAGTGGAAAAACTGGAAAAGAATCTGGTGGAAGTAAAGAAGCTCCAGGGTGCAGGAGAAACAGCCCTTTATTACAGGAATGAAGTTTTCAGTTCCATGAATGAACTTAGGTCAGACATTGATGAGCTGGAAACAATTGTTCCAAAAGATGAATGGCCCTTCCCCACATACGGAGAAATCCTGTACAGCGTCAAATAAAATAATTTGACATAAGGGATTTGGCAAATCAGGAACCCGTTTCCCTTTAAAGCCGGAAACGGGTTTAACCCAAAACGAAAGCAAAACTTTCTCATAAATTTTTCACTGGAGGTGAAATATGGATCAATCTATGTTGGGTGCCATACAGGAAGCCGCTCAAAGCCAGGTTTTCAGCGTATGGTTTTTAATCGGAACCGCATTGGTTTTCTGGATGCAGGCCGGATTTGCAATGGTAGAGACAGGGTTTACCAGGGCAAAAAATGCCGCAAACATCATAATGAAAAACCTTATGGACTTCTGTCTGGGAACCCCCATGTTCGCCTTGATAGGTTTTTCCCTTATGATGA